>NZ_ADXM01000057.1:0-72295 GCF_000179255.1 Synechococcus sp. CB0205 | reverse complement strand
TTTGCTAAATCCTGTTAGTACTGTCACCTTAACTGCACCATACAACAACTCTTCGACTCCTGTTCTCTGGGCATATCAATTCTATGACTGGAGTTATGGTGCTGATCTGGTCTCACCCCTTTTGTCAGCTGCTTCTATTGATGTTTCTTTGACTAGCGGCACATCAACTGCTTTCTCCATTGCTAATATCGTCTACGGAGACGACTACGACTTCTCGTTTGATGTTTTCTATGACAACGGAATAGCACCCTCGTTGGTTTCTTCTGTTTATTTGGACGCCGATGGCACTGATTTACTCTTTGTCTATTCGCTGCCTACTGAGAAGGTTCTCGTCGACGTTGACTCTTTGACACCTGCTGCTGGCGGCCCCCAGCCTCTTTATGAGTATATCGATATCAACTCCGCGGGCCTGGATTTGATCGTTACTGGTAGTGGTGATGTTAATAATAGTTCCAATGGCTGGGCTGTTGGAGGGAATCAAAACATTAATCCTGGAGAGTCTATTGTCTTTAGCTATTTCTCGGATTTTGGGCTTGTTGATCCGCCAACGCCAGAGTTTGTCACTGACTTCGAGTTTCAGACCTCTAAATATACCGGTGGTATTTCCTCGACCAGGTTTGCCGTTGAGGTGTTCTATTCTGATGGATCTGTAGGCTTCTGGATTGTTTCTGGCCTTCTTGAGGGTGCCACGATTACTGTTGGCGATACTGGTCTTGTTGCCGTCAACCCTGATCCGGGAGCCCCACCTCCCGTGATTGTGACAGGCGCAGGCCACACAGTGACTGACTACTCCCTCCTCTATAGAGAAGTGGATATTCAATACATCGGTGAAAAGGGCGGGCTTAATCTGACTAATGCAGCATTTAACTCTTATGAGCAGAATGCCGATGGTCTCACCTTCGCTGTCAGTATCGTGCCTATCGACTCTGATGGTGACACTGCTACAGAGACTCTAACGGTTGTCTTGGAAGGCACCGATGGTACGTCCGACGAGCTGGACGTCTCCGTTGGCCCTGTTGTTCTTGACCTCAACCGAGATTCGACGGTTGAGTATCTGCATCTTGAGTCCAGCGCTGAACCTTACTCCTTAGGCATCTTCCAGTTAGCTGCTTGGCTGACCCCAGCAGACGGCCTTCTCGTTTACGACTACAATGAAGATGGCTTAATCGCAGAGCCCAAGGAATTTGTCTTCACGATGTGGGGTGATGATCCTGCTGTCCTGAGTGATATGCAGGCTCTTGCCGCTTACTTCGACAGCACTGGTGACGGCTTCTTAGATGCCAGTGATGTTGCCTGGGAATATTTCGGTGTTTGGCAGGACCTGAACATCGACGGTATTCAGCAAGAGGGCGAGTTCTACGGCCTTGATCACTGGGGCATCGAATCCATTGCCCTGGAGTACGACTCCGATAGCGCTTCCTATGCAGCCGCCGATGGCGACGTTCAGGTTTATGGCCAGATGACTGTGACCTATGACGACGGCACCACAGGCCTGGCGGAGGACGTGGCCTTTGCTGTCGCTTCTGTCGATCGGGCCGAAATTTTGGTGGAGCCCATCGCCGTTGACTCGTCCGCGGTCAGCTCCGTCGAGGATTTGGTGAGCAGCTACCTCGAGAGTATGCACAGCGCCGGCGACCTCGACGGTAATGGGGACCTCTCGCAATCGCAATTTGCCAGTGGCCTTGACCTTGCGGTCAACGACTACCTCAATGCCAATGCTCTTTCCGCTGATGAGTACGGCGCGATCGAGCAGGAGGTCTTCAACTTGCTCTCTGAGCAGATCAACAATCTTGATCCCGATTCGCCTGTCGACATCCAGATTGATGATCAGGGCAATGCCGATGCTGCTGACCTGATCGTCGCCCTCGATCTGACCTTTGACGAACTCATGCCTCCTGATATGGCAGAGGCCTTCGATCCTGTTCCCGTTGCCAGTGAGTACGGCTGATTCCCGTTTATCTCGCCGCCATATCCAGTTGCTTGACTTCCAGGCTGATTATGAAGCGCTCGTGATAAGGGGTTTCAAACCACCGTTCGAGTTCTTCATCGGTCAAACACAGTGTGGTCTGGGCTTCGATGCGAAGTAAGTCAGCCTGCGTCAGCTTGATCCCCAGCTTTCTTGCCATCTCGCAGATCGCTGCAGGGTTCTGGCACTGCTTCACCTCTTTTTGGAGCAGCGGATCATCCTTGAGGATGAATTTCAAACTCATGACGCCTGCAGAGCTCAAATTCGTTCCTCTATCCCTTCCACCCAACGTATTCACAAAAAAGGCTGGTGGAGGCCACCAGCCTTTGAGAGATCCGTTGGACGTCTGGATTATTCGGTGACGCCTTCGATGCGGTCCTCGATCTGCTGGTAGATCTCCTGGAGTTGCTCGATGTTCTCGTCGGAGGTCTCCCAGTAACCCCGGCCATTGACCTCCAGCAGGGTTCCGACGATGCGGCGGAAGCTGTGGGGGTTGAGATCCATCAGACGCTTGCGCATCTCCGGATCGTTGATGAAGGTCTCGTTGGCTTCCTCGTAGACGAAGTTGTCAACGGAACCACTGGTGGCACTCCAGCCCAGGGTGAAGTTGAGGCGCTTGGCCACCTCGCGCACGCCCTCGTAGCCCGAGTCGAGCATGCCCTCGTACCACTTGGGATTGAGCAGCTTCGTGCGCGAATCCAGGCGGATCGTCTCGCTCAAGGAGCGGACCTGGGCATTGGCGGTGGTGGTGTCGGCGATGTAGCTCGAGGGCGCCTTGCCGTCGTCCCGCAGCCCTTGGATCAGCTTGGTGGGGTCACTATCGAAGTAGTGGCTGACATCGGTCAGGGAGATCTCCGCTGAATCCAGGTTCTGGAAGGTGACATCGGCGGTCTTCATCACCGACTCGAACACCTCACGCTTCTGGTTCATCTCGCCGGGGTTGTCGGCGTTGAAGGCGAAGGTCTTACGGGAGAGGTACATCTCCTGAAGCTCGTTCTCCTCTTCCCAGGTGCTGTTCTCCACCGCCAGGTTGACGTTGGAGCTGTAGCTGCCGCTGGCGTTTGAGAACACCCGGGTGGCCGCATCCCGAAGGGAGATGCCTTCTTTTTCAGCTTGCTCCTTGGCGTGCTTGCGCACGAAGTTCATCTCCAGGGGCTCATCGGCCTCGGCGGCCATCTTCACGCCCTGGTCGATCAAGGCCATTTGGTTGATGAACAGGTCGCGGAAGACGCCACTGCAGTTCACCACCACATCGACGCGGGGACGCCCCAGGTCTTCCAGCGGAATCAGCTCCAGCTTGTTCACCCGGCCCAGGGAATCGGGCACAGGACGGGCACCGATGAACCAGAGGATCTGGGCCAGGGACTCGCCGTAGGTCTTGATGTTGTCGGTGCCCCAGAGCACGCAGGCGATGGTTTCGGGCCAGGTGCCCTGCTCTTCCCTTTGGCGCTCGATCAGGCGATCCACCACCACCTTGGCTGCCGCGACGGCTGCCCGGGTGGGAATGGCCTGGGGGTCGAGGGCGTGCAGGTTCTTGCCGCTGGGCAGGACATTGGGGTTGCGGATCGGATCGCCGCCGGGTCCTGGCAGGACGTACTCGCCGTCGAGGGCCTTCAGCAGGCTCTCCATTTCAAGGTCGGCGCAGACCTGCTCGAGGCAGAACTGCAGGTATTTGAACAGGGTCTCGAGTTCGGCCTGGTCTACGTCGGGGAATCCGGCGCTTCGGCAGGCACTCAGCCAAGGGCTGGGGAGCTTGAAGCCGAATTGCTCCAGCAGGTTGAAGAACCAGTCGAAGTTGCGGCGCAGGGTGACTCGCCCGTCGCTGCCGGTCACGGCTTTGACCATGGCGCCGATGGCGGCGCGGGAGGTCTCGGTGATGACGCGGTTGAGCTCGACATCGGCGAGCACACCATCGTCGTTGCCCTGGTAGACCTCGGCGATCGTGAGGCCTTTGCTCTCGGCCAGCAGGCCAGGCAGGGAGCGAATGCCCTCTTCCTCTCGCTCCAGTGCAGCGATGTTTACCAAAGTGGCGATCGCTTCTTCGGCGGTGGGGGGCTTGCCGATGGTGTGCAGACCGCAGGGCAGCAGACGGCTCTCGATTTCCATCAGCTGGCGGTAGACCGCGCCAACCACGCCATCGCGTCCGTCGAGGTCCAGCTCAGAGGCGTCCACCTCGGGTAGTTCGACGTCCTTGTCGAGGTTGCACTGACGGGCGGTCTCGACAACGGCGTTGACGATTTGCACACCCCGGGAGCTTTCGCGGAGCTGCTGGTAGGAGCCCACCAGTTCACCCAGTTCTTTCAGGCCCTTGTAGAGACCGGCGTTCTCCGCAGGGGGGGTCAGGTAGGAGATGGTCTCGGCGTAGCCGCGCCGCTTGGCGATGGTGGCTTCCGAGGGGTTGTTGGCGGCGTAGTAGTAGAGGTTCGGCAGGGCGCCGATCAGCGAGTCGGGGTAACAGGTCTCGCTCATGCCCATCTGCTTTCCGGGCATGAACTCCAGGGAGCCGTGGGTGCCGAAGTGCAGGACGGCATCGGCGCCCCAGACCTTTTCGAGATAGGTGTAGTAAGCGGCAAAGCCGTGGTGGGGGCTGGCACTACGGGAGTAGAGCAGCCGCATCGGGTCACCCTCGTAGCCAAAGGTGGGCTGAACTCCGACAAAGACGTTGCCGAAGTGGCGACCAAAGATCAGCAGGTTGGTGCCGTCGCTGTTGAGGTTGCCGGGGGGCTTGCCCCAGTTCTCCTCCAGCCGTTCGGAATAGGGGGTGAGGCGCTCGTACTCCTCGACGCTCATGCGGTGGGCGATGGCCAGCTCTGGTGCACCCTCGAGGGCCTCGGGGTCCTGGAGCACCGCTTCCATCAACTCCTTGGAGGTGCGGGGCAGGCCACTGACGTCGTAGCCCTTCGCGCGCATCTCCTCCATCACGCGGTGGATGGAGCCGAAGACATCGAGGTAGGCCGCCGTACCGACGTTGCCCTTGTCGGGGGGAAGCTGAAGACGGTGATCGCCAGCTTCTTCTCAGGGCGCGGCTTGACCCGCAGGGAAGCCCAACGGATGGCCCGCTCAGCGATGGCATCCACCCGGTCCTGCAGGGTGTGGGCCTTGCCGGTGGCGTCGTCGCGGCCGGAGAGCACGATCGGCTCGATCGCGCCATCGAGTTCAGGGATGGCGATCTGCAGGGCCACCTGAACGGGGTGCAGACCCAGGTCGCTCTCCTCCCACTCCTGTGTGGTTTGGAAGACCAAAGGCAGCGCCACCATGTAGGGGCGATTGAGCTTTTTGAGCACCTCAATGGCCTTGGGGTGGTCCTGACGGGCCGGGCCGCCCACCAGGGCGAAACCGGTCAGGGAGACCACGCCGTCCACCAGAGGCTGGTCGGGGTTCAGCGGGTCATAGAAGAAGGCGTTGACCGGTTTGGTGAAGTCCAGGCCGCCGCAGAAGACGGGGATGACCGTCGCGCCGCGGTACTCCATCTCCTGGATGACCGCCACGTAGTGGGCCTCATCACCGGTGACGATGTGGCTGCGTTGCAGTACCAGGCCAATGACCGGGCCCTTGCGCGCTTTCTCGCTCAGGTCCTGGCGGCTGGCATTCCAGTTGAGGTACTCCTTGAGGTCCTCGAACATCGAGGGGGCCAGGGGGTGCCAGATGCCCAGATCGGGAAACACCTCGGGGTCGGCCACCTGGATCTCGGGGCGGTTGTCGCTGCTGCGGGGGAAGACATACTTGTCCGCCAGCATCAACAGGAAGTTCCGGAGATTGTCCGGGGTTCCGCCCAGCCAGTACTGGAAGCTGAGCATGAAGGAGCGGGCGTCCTGGGCCTTCTCCACCGGCAGGTACTTCAACACAGTCGGGAGGGTGTTGAGCAGCTTCAACATCGCGTCCTGGAAGCCAGCGCCGCCGGCCTCCTTGCGCTTTTTCATGAAGCCGGCGATGGCCGACTTGCTCTGGCCAAGCTGGGCCATGGAGAAGCTGCCCAGCTTGTTCAGGCGCATCACCTCCGGCATGGAGGGGAAGACCACAGCCGCCTTGAGCCGGTCGCGGTGCGGTGCGACGGCATCGACGACCTTCTGGGCCAGATCCTCAATGAAGATCAGCGAGGCGATGAAAACGTCGGCTTCAGCGATGTCCGCGCAGAAGTCCGCATAGTTCTGGGGATCGCGCAGCTCTTCAATCAAGTAGCCGCTGAGATCAACCGCCAGGGGACCGTTCTGGTCGTTCAGGGAGGTGGCGGCCTGGGTCAGCGCGTTTTGGTACTGCGGCTCCAGCACCACGTAGACGGCCTTCATCACGGCACGGCCGTTCACCTCCGCAGGGCTGACGCGGCGGGAGGCGGAGCGGACCTGCGTGAACATTCGCGCTGATTGAGCAATGTGAAGAAGCCTACGAAGGAGTGCGCTGTCTGCGCGAGGGTTCTTCCCTCCTGTAACAGGAGTCTCGGGGGGTTCTCTGGACTCTGCGACTCGTGTTAAGGGGCGACATAGGCTCGGGCGATCGTCTTGCGCTCCCCCATGACCCAGGCTGCCGCCAGCAAGCCCATCTCCGTTGTGGTGGCCGGCGCCTTGGGCCGGATGGGAGCGGAGGTGATCAAGACCGTCGTGGCGGCGCCCGACTGCCAATTGGTGGGTGCGGTGGACACCACCCCAGGCAAGGAAGGGGCCGATGTGGGTCTGGAGCTCGGCCTCGGTGAACTGGAGGTCGCGATCACCTCTGATTTCGAAGGAACCCTCTGCCAAGCGAGTCAGGCCGTCCGCAATGACGGGCCGCGTCAGGGGGCGGTTTTGGTGGATTTCACGCACCCTTCGGTGGTTTACGAGCACACCCGTGCCGCCATCGCCTACGGCGTCCATCCCGTGATTGGCACCACGGGCCTCAGCCCTGAGCAGCTGGGCGAGCTTGCCCAATTCGCCGCCAAGGCCTCCGTCGGCGGTGCCGTCATCCCCAACTTTTCTGTGGGCATGGTGCTGCTGCAGCAGGCCGCTGCTGCGGCAGCCCGCTTCTATGACTTTGCGGAGCTCACCGAGCTGCACCACAACCGCAAGGCTGATGCGCCGAGCGGCACCTGCATCAAGACCGCCGAGCTCATGGAGGAGCTCGGCAAGAGCTTCAACCCGCTTCAGGTGGAAGAGCACGAAACACTCTCCGGTTGCCGGGGCGGTCAGCGGGAGAGTGGCCTGCGGCTGCACTCCATCCGTCTACCCGGCCTTGTGGCCCATCAAGAGGTGATGTTTGGCGCGCCCGGCGAGACCTACACGTTGCGCCACGACACGATCGATCGGTCGGCCTACATGCCCGGAGTCCTGCTGACGGCCCGCAAGGTCCGGCAGCTCGATGGCCTGGTTTACGGGCTGGAGCGCTTGCTCTAATCCCTTCAGCAGCAGACACTGTCGGCATGCTCATCCCGCTTCGCTCCGGTGAGCTGCCGCGTCTGATCCCCGCGGTGGCCACTGGCCCTCAGTTCAACTTCTGCAGTGGCAGTCCCCAGAAGCTGCTGCAGCGGGTCTTTATTTCGGTGATCGGCGGGGTGATCAGCCTGTTGATCAGCCAAGGAGTGGCGATCAACAGTCAGGCCTCACCGATCCTGTTGATGGTGGGGTTCATCTTCCTTCTCTATGTGCTGTGGGGGCCGATCGTTGAGGCCAGCCGCAAGAACGCGACGCTCCGCCGCTACCCAGCTGCCGCCATCTTCGAGGGGGAGGTGGCTGACCTCTACACCAAGGAATTGGTGGAGGGCCGCCAGGAGACCACCGACAAGCAAGGGCGCCTTGAAACCGTTGAGAACCGCCGCACCTGGCTCTGCCTGGAGCTGGAGGACGAGGACGGTTACCTCGGCAGCATCCGCTTCCCCTACGACAAAAAGCACAAGCAGATTCGCCGTGGCGCGGTCGTTCGTTGTCTGGTGCTGAGTGAGCGCAAGGACTTTTCTCGGGTGGGTGCCCTCAGTGATGCCTGGCTGCCCCAGCTGAAGCTTTGGGTTGGTGAGTACCCCTTTCTGCTGCGTCCGGCCTTTGAGGAGCTCTGCCTGATGCGCCTGCGCTGAGGCCAGGCAAACGGGGGCTTGTTACATCGCGCAATATTGCGTTACAGTTCTGTTACGTCCAGATGAGAAGCGCAATGACCCAGGCCAATCCTTCCGCCCCCGCAGTGATCCGCGGCGCCACCGTGACCGAAGAGGACGGCGGTCGTCTGAACGCCTTCGCCACCGAGCCCCGCATGGAAGTGGTGGACGTCGAGAGCGGCTGGGGTTTCCACGACCGCGCCGAGAAGCTGAACGGCCGAATGGCCATGCTCGGCTTTATCGCCCTGCTGGCTACTGAGATTGCCCTCGGTGGTGAGTCCTTCACCCACGGTCTGCTGGGTCTGGGCTGATCGCTCCCTAATTCATCTCAACGAGGCCGCAGCACAGAATCGTGCTGCGGTTTTTTTGTGCCGTTTCTTCCGTGCCCCAGCGCAGCACCACATCGCCTCAAACCCTGCGCGCTCGGGTGAATGGCGCCGGTCCGACCGGGACGCTGAGCGCCTTGGCCCTGGCGGATGCGGGCTGGCAGGTGGAGCTCTGCGATCCCCTCACAACTGCGGCATTGCGGGAACGCAACCGGGCCTACGCCCTGACCCATTCCAGCCAGAGCTTGTTGCAACGGCTTGGACTCTGGGATGCCTTGCTGCCGGCCCTGGCGCCCTTTCGCCGCCTGGAACTCTGTGATCGGGCCACGCATCTGCAGGTTCCCTTCACAGCAGATGATCTCCCGTGGCTTGGGGGCGATCAGCCCGTCGGCTGGATCCTGCAGCACCAAGATTTGATGGGGGTGCTGCTGGGGGCGGTGCAGCACCAGACGTCGATCCACTCGCGCCTTGGGCTGACTCCGGTGCCCTCTCCCCTGGGGGTGGATTTGGTGGTGGCGGCCGATGGCCATCGCTCCCCTACCCGCCAGGATGCTGGCATTAGCCAATGGGCCCTGCCCTATCGACAGGGCTGTCTGACGGTGCAGGTGCGTCTGCGCGGCTCCGCCCCAGATCAGGCCTGGGAGCTGTTTCGCCCGGAGGGGCCCTTTGCGGTTCTTCCCTTGGGCGGAGACGCGTTCCAGCTGGTTTGGAGTGCGCCGCTTTCGCGTCTGCGCCAGCTGGAGCAGCTCGATGCGGTTGCCTTCCTCGATGCCCTGAGCGGCGCCCTGCCGGAGGAGCTGCAGGCCGAGGTGCTGCTGGATCAACCCCGGGCCTTCCCCGTTGCTCTGGAGCTGGCCTGGCCCTTGGCCCGCCGCGGCACGGTTGCCATCGGTGAGGTGGCCCATCGCTGCCACCCGGTCGGCGGACAGGGCCTGAACCTCTGCTGGCGCGATGTCGATCAGCTCCATCGCTTGGCCCGCCGCTGCGCCACGGGCCGTCTGCGGCCGAGCGCCCTTCCTGGGGCCTACGGGCGTTCCCGCGTCCTCGACATCGCCCTGGTGCTGTTCGCCACCGATGCCCTGGTGCGCCTGTTCTCCAATCGGTTTGCTCCGCTGCTGCCCGTGCGCCGTCTGGCGCTTCTGGCCCTCGGCCGCTTGGGCTGGATGCGTCAGCTCAGCCTGCGGGCGATGAGCGAAGGACCTTGCCGCCTCTGGCGGACCTGATCAGGATGGCGGCATGGTGATCTGCACCTCGCCACAACCCGCCCCCCATCCGGAGCTGCTGCGCTTTCTGCGCAACAGCCTGGGCTTAAGCGAGAACGCCCTGGGGCTGGGGCTGAAGCAGTCGCAACTGGAGCAGGCTCCCCTGCCGGTGGTGCTCTGGCGCTTTGGCTTGATCAGCCTGGAGCAGCTCGATCAGGTCCTGCAGTGGCAGGACCTGCATCTGTAGCTCCTCAGTAGACGATCAGGGAATCCACGGGCACTCCTGAGGGGAGCTTGCGTTGACCGCCGAGGTCGGCCAGTTCCACCACAAAGGAGAAACCCACCAACTGACCGCCCACCTGTTGAACCAGCTCAGCGCAGGCCGCTGCAGTGCCGCCGGTGGCCAGAAGGTCATCCACGATCAGCACCCGGGGGTTGTTTTCAAAACCATCGGGGACGATCTCGAGGCGGTCCGTGCCGTACTCGAGGCTGTAGTCGACGCCGATGACCTGACCGGGCAACTTGCCGGGTTTGCGAACCGGGCTGAAGCCAATGGTCTTGGCGGTGGCCAGGGCGGTGCCGACGATGAAGCCGCGGGATTCGATGCCAACAATCAAATCGGGCTGAAGCCGGTCGCAGACCTCACCGAGCTGGCGCATGACTTCCTGCCAGGCGTCCGGCTGGCGCATCAGCGGGATGATGTCGCGAAAGAGGATCCCAGGCTGGGGAAAGTCGGGAATCTCTCGGACCAGTTGACGCAGATTGATGCTGCCCATGGTCGACGAATCAGCGCCAGTGCTGGCAGTATCGCAGCCATGGCCCAAGCCCCTGCGAGCGTGCAAACCCCGTTGTCCCGCCGCGGCATTGAGCGCCTCGATTTGATGCTCCTCTGCGCCGAGGCGTTGGATCTCAATGGCGGTGAGGCGATGGTCTGGCTGAGTGAGGAGATGGGTTTCACGGACCTCTTCCCCAACCGCGTTGAGCTCTGGAAACGCCGCTGCACCAATCCACTGCGACGCAACACCCGCCGGGCCTCGCTGAAGCCCGAGGAGACGGATGCCTTGATTCGCATCCTCACCGCCCTCTCAGAGCGGCTCTACCCGATGCTGCGGACCCTGCTCTCCTCCGCTGAGCCGCCGGATCTGAATGCCCAGCGTTGGGATCTCTTTCGCTCCCGCCTGAGGGAGCTGGTGCTGGAGCGCCTGAACCCGCGGCGGGGCGGGGTCCAGCGCCTGCTCGATCCCCAGGAGGGTCCTGCCTTGAGCCGTGAATTGGTGCAATCCATGGCGCTCTGCGCTGGGGAGGGCGGTTTTGATCGCCTGCGGGCGAGCCTTCTTGATGCGGCTGTTTGATCACTGAGATGAAACTCACCACGCGCTACGAACAGACCAGCTGCCGCCTGATCGTCGAGGGCTTGCCGGATCTCTCCGCTGGCCAGGACTCCAGCACCATTGGCATCCTCACCGGCTTCACGATGGGCCTGGCGGGCCAGACCGAACTGGAGGGCAAGCGCGAGCACCTGCAGGCGTTGCTCACGGCTGTGATTCCCTACGCCCGCCACCTCCTCAGTGGCGTCCCCAAGGCCTTCGGGGAAGCAGACGCCCCAGTGGCGATTGCTCCAGGCGATGGCTGCCACCAGCTGGAGTTGCGCAGCAGCCAGCCCATCACACCGCCCTTGACCCTGCGGTTGGATGACGCTGAGCTCTCGGACCTGGTCCGCTGCCTCGATCAGCTCCGTTTGGATGTCCGTTTAGCGCTTCCGTTTGAAGCTCCCCCCTTGGTGCCCCTGGCTCGCAAGGAATTGCGCCACCGCCAACCCCTACTGCGGCGCATTGCGGCTCCGCTGGCCGGTGTTGCGGCTTTCGCGATCAGCGCCGCCCTGATCGCCATGCTGCCGACGCCGAAGCCCGCCCCGCAGACTGCCCCCGAGCTGGCACCGCCGGCCAAGGGCGGTTGACGTCCATTTGAATCACCCCACACTTGCAGTACTGCGATGAGCGCATTGAGCTGGTCGGAATTGCGTCGTCGTGTCACCCGGCTGGGCGCCAGCCTGGATGTGGTGGTTCGCAGCGATCCGGAAGTGTGTGGTCTCAGTGGTCCTGACTTCCACATCTCTTTGCATCACGGCGGCCAGGGGGATTGCACGGTGGGCGACCTGAGCCTGGTGGATTGCCCCAATGAGTTGGTCTTGATCGAATTTGAGCGCTGGATGCGCGGAGCTGGACACCAGTTGGACTCATGACACGGCAACGGCGTTTGCGGGTGGTGGCAAGCCGAGCGGGCGCTGCAGAGCGTCAGCGTCCGGTGTTCCGCAAACGCAAGGGCAAGCGCCGTCCGCGGCTGATTCTGGAGGCGCTCTTGATGATGGCCGGCGGGGTCGGCCTGCTGGTGCTGTTGCTCCAGTTGCCGCAGCTGATTGATCTCGACAGCCTGCTGCTCGTGAGCACGGCCCTGGCCCATCTGATTGGCGGCCTCTCTCAGCTGTTGATGGGGGTGCTTCAACTGTTGGGGGTGCTGCTGTTGGGCGGGTTGGCTCTGCTGGCTCTGTTGTGTTTGCTGGGTGGACTGGTGCGCTTCGTGCGGGCGGTGGTGGCTCCGCCTAAACGCCGTTAGGCGTTGTTCTCCGGCTCCGTTCTCTTCATCCTGTGGTGACCGCTCTGATCGGTTGGCCCCGATTAAGACCTCCCGTGTTTGGCCCTTGGCGCTGCTGCTGCTGGGGGCCCTGAGTCCGCAGGCCGCGCAGTCCTGTAGCCGTGTGCTCTCCAACAGCAACGGTCAGGCCGTGGTTGTGGGGCGGACGATGGATCTCTACCTGGACGACCAGGCGGCTCTGGTGCTGCGGCCCCGTGGTCTGGAGGCTGGTGGATTGGTCAGCGCTTCGGTGGCCAACGCCAAGCGCTGGCGGGTGAAGCACGGCAGCGTCGGGGTGATGAGTGTCGGCACGGTGCTTGCCGATGGCCTGAATGAACGGGGGCTCAACGTCAATCTCCTCTACCTCTCGGGTAGCGATTACGGCTCGCCAAGCAGCGGCAAGCCCGTTATCTCCAATCTGCGGATGGCGGAATTCGTGCTGGATCAGTTCGCCACCGTCGAGGAGGCGATCGCGGGGTTAGCCCAGGTTCAGGTCGTCTCGGACCGCATTCTTGATCGCGATTGGGGGCTGCATCTCTCCTTGGCTGACCGCAGCGGGCGTTCGGCTGTGGTGGAGTTCATCGCTGGGCGAATGGTGGTCCATCAGGGCAACCAGACGCGGGTGATGACCAATGAGCCGCCGCTGGCCTGGCAGTTGAACAATCTCAAGCGTTACCGCCCGTTCGGCGGGGACCTTCCCTTGCCTGGTGATGTCGATCCCGCCTCCCGCTTTGTGCGGGCTTCGACCTTTCTGAGCACCCTGCCGAAGGCCAGCTCCGCCGCGGAGGCGGAGGGCAACCTCTACGGCGTGATGAAAAACGTCGCTGTTCCGGCGGGGGCTGAGGACTACTCCGGCGGTCAGGCGGAGGACAGCTGGGTGACGCTCTGGACGGTCATCGCCAACCTCGATGAAGGAAGTTACGCCTTCCAGTTGGCCCGAAACCCCTATCCGATCTGGGTGGAACTCAAGCGTTTGAACTTCGGCAGCGGCGGAGCCATGCGCCGCCTCGACGTGCAGTCCCCCGAACTCACGGGTGATGTCTCCGAACGTCTGAACCGGTCCTGACTCAACCGCCGTGCAGTTGCTGGAACCAGAAGCCAGCTAGCTGCCAGCTGGAGTACAGGAAGATCCCCAGGAACAACCAATTCAGCCAGGCTGGACGCTTGTCGTTTTCAAACACAGGTGCTGTCCGCTCGCTGGGGCATCATCGCCCCTGAACCCATTGCAGCACCACTCCTTGGGCCGCCGGACCGGGAACAGTGATGACCGCCAGGGTTTCGGCTCCGCGTTGGTAGTCGTAGCGGCAAAAGCCCTGGCCAGTCCCTGAGCAGGCACTCAGGCTTTTGAGCCGGTTGCCAGAGAGTTGCCGGTCCATCGGTTCTGGCGCGAGTCCACGCAGCGGCGTCCAGCCATTGCGCTGCAAGCTGCTGTCGGCCTGCTCGATGGGTTGCTGCGGGATGAGGCCAAGCTCCTGGGCCGCGCTGGCTCCACCGATCCCACTGAGCAAGGTCAGCAGGATCAGCAGTCGGCTGGCGGAGGGAACAGCTGCCATGGCAGCGGCCGAGGTGAAGGTCTACCTCGATTAGAGCAATGCTCAGGCAGGAACGGAACTGCGCTGTTCACGCACCTGATCGTGCAGCGCCTCCAGTTGGGCGTGGACCGAGCGCAGTTGCTCCCGAATGGCCTCGGTGTTCTCCAACTTGCTCAAGGTCAAGAGCATGGTTTCGATCTGATCCTTGCTGTTGATCAGGACGCGGCATTCGCTGGTGCCAGGTTCGTAGCGCACGGGAGAGTGTTCGCTGGAACACCATCGAAGCGAGCCTGGCCGCTCAGAAGTGTGCCCGATGTTGCGGTTTCGGCGGTTGTCACGGCCTTGGCCTCTGTTGGCCCCCGTGACTGAAATCTTGAGATTGTCTGATCTCACTTGCGCGGTCTGCTGACGGCGGCAGGATGCGAGTTTTCTCTCGTTGGGCAGCCAGGAAGAGCGAGTCTTTCAGGCTGGTTGGAAAAGCGGAGGGGGTGGGATTCGAACCCACGGAAGCTTTCACTTCGCTGGTTTTCAAGACCAGAGCCATCAACCACTCGACCACCCCTCCAGGGACGACCTTGGGTCCTCCTCATTGTTCCATGGCCCCGCCCAACTCGCTGATCTCAGGAATGAGATAGCCGAGACGGATTGGCATGGTTGGTTTAGAGCGCGGCGACCGAGAGGTCGTCTGATCCATGGCCGTTCTGTCCACCAACCTGCTGGCCGTGCGCACCCGTGAGCTGGCCGACATGATTGAGACCCTGCCGGTCAGTCTCAGCCCGGATCACCAGTACGAGCGTTGCTGCGAGTTGCTTGAGCAGGTCGCCGTCGCCCTGGACCTGCTGTCGGCTGCGACTCCTGGTTGAGGGTCTCAGGCCTCGAAGCCGAAGCTTTGGCGCTGCCTGGGGTTCAGCAATTGTTTGGTGACGTGTTTTTGGGCGTGCATCATCTCGGCCATCTGCTTGGCGAGGTGCTTGAGCAGCTCGAGGTCGTCCATCGCATCGATCGAGCGCTTGATCCGCTCGAGTTCGAAGTTGGATTCCAGGGACAGAGAAGTGGGGGCTGTCACGCGGATCAAACTGTGTGAACGAATGTTAAGTAGCGCAGTGGCTTGCTGTGGCTGCCACAAAAAAGCCGCCCCCCAGCAGGAGGCGGCTCTAGGCGCTGGTGAGCGCCTAGTTCTCAGGTTTGGCCAGCGGCAGCAGGCACTTATCGGAGTCGCAGCCCGCGGGACCGGCCTCCATCAGTTCACCACCGTCGTAGCGCTGCAGGGCTTCGAAGAAGTCGTTGGTGCTGCGGCGGCTGACCACGGCGGCCTGGAGTTCTTCGTAGGTGTCCTGGTTGATCGGCTCAAAGGGCAGACGCGGGAAGGTGGCGTTGGCGTCGAAGCGGGCCAGCAGCGCGGCTGAGATGTAGCCCTGGCCGTTGTCGATCGCGCCGTGGATCGCATCGGTTAGCGGTTCGATCTCGTTCTCGCGGAACTCCACCGTCGCTGAGGTGTTGTGGGCGGTGTAGTGCTGCTGCACCTGCATGTAGAAGTCGAACTGGGCCATGGCCGAGAAGTTGTTGATCTCGACGGCATCGGCGCCGGGGATGTTCGCCCAGCTCACCTCGGTGGGGATTTCCACCAGCCATTCGGTGCAGCGGGGATCGAAGGCGTCATCGAGCAGGCGACCCTCTTCGTCCTTGTCGGACTGGGACGGAACGATCGAGTAGCCGTAGTCCATGCAGGCCAGGGCGACCGGGTCGTTCTTGCGGAAGGTGATCCGGCGGATGAAGCGCTGGGCCTTGGGGGGGTGCCAGCCGGGGGAGGCACCGGTGAGCAGGCTCTTGGTGCCGGCGGGCTGGACCGTGGTGCAGCGGTTGGGACGGCGCAGGCCGTGGCGATCGCAGTAGTCCCAAACGGCCTTGTTGACGATCTCTTTCCAACGGCTGAGGTACTCCGCTTCCTTGGCCTTGAAGGCCCGGCCTTCCTCGCTGTCCGGGCGACCGGCTTCCCACCAGGTCAGCCAGGGGGTGCCGAAGGCATGCACGAAGAAGTCGAACAGGCCGGTGAAGCTCACGCCAACGATCGGATCCCAGGCGCGGCTTTGGCGGTAGCGCTCCACCTCAAAGCGGTGGTTGAGCAGGCAGGCCACGGCCAGGCCGCCGGCGGTGAAGGCTTCTTCCTGGGCCACCAGATCGTCGGGGTCGATCCGGTTGAGGTGAATCTCAGCGAGGTTGCAGTGGAAGTCGGCGCCCAGGATCTCGCCGCAGGGGTTCAGGCCGTAGCGCCCCAGGCGATGCTCGAGCTCTTCTGCGCTGATCTCGGGGTGGTTGGTGGTCAGCCAGCGGGCGGCCTCTTCACGGCCTTGATCGCAGTAGACGTCGATGAACTCCTTGCGCAGCTCAGGGGTGGAGAGCAGGTCGGCGTTGGAGCGGGCGATGGCCTCAGGGGCGAATTGAATCGCACCTTCACCGGAGTGGAACTGCTTGGTCACCGCCTCAAGAACGGTCTGGCGGTCCGGCCGGGTGTGGAAGACCCGGGTGTGGTTCGCCATGCGCAGGGCATCGCGCTCGGGGTCGATGCGCCAGTTGCCATCGCTGTCCTGCTGCCAGAGGTTGTCCTTGGCGTTTGAGGCGGCGCTGTCATCAGCGCTGAACTGGCGCATGCCGGCGCTGCGGCGGATGTTGCCCGCGACGATGGTGACCGCGGCCTCGTCAATCAGCAGGCAGCACTCGACCGAGGTGAGTCGACGGCCCTGGGCCTTGTTCAGGATTTGGGCAACGCGGCCGTAGAGGTCCTTGAGCTTGACGGGGTTGGCCATGCCGCCGAAGCCCTTCAGGGTTTCGCCGACGGGCCGCACGTCGGAGAGGTCAACGCTGACTTCGATCGGGGTGTTGGCATCGAAGCGCTCGTCGCTGCAGAGCTCGAGCAGGAGCTGATAGCTGTCGACCCAACCGCGTCGGGTGTCACCAACCTTGACCTGAACGGTCTGACCGCTGATCTGGTGGGTCGTGTTGTCTTGGCGCTGGCCGGCCGGTGTGACACCGATGTCGCTGACGCCCGTCACCTTGATGGTGTTGCGGACGGCGGGGAGGCGATCAATCAGGTGGGGCTCAATGATGGCGCCGGTGCCGCAGCCCATCATTGCCAGGTCCATCATCAGACCGAAGGCTTCCCAATCCACCAGGTTGGTGGAGGTGCAGTTGTAGGAACCGGAGAAGTTGTTCTCCTGTTCAATCCAGGGAGTACCGCCGATCCACAGCCAGCGTCCGGAAGGCAGAGCTTTTTGCTCCTGCTGCATCCGGCGCAGCAGGGCGACTTCCTGATCATTGAGGTTGCCGAGTTTGCGCAGGCCAGAGAGGTTGCGCTCGGCTACTTCGTTCCAGCTCTCGCGGCCGCTCGGTGTTTTGCGGCTGTAGGTCCGGTAGAAGACGGGGTTGGCCGCCGGCGCAGTGGCCGGAAAGTCAGGTCTGGGGCTGTTCAGGGCGCTGGTGCTGCTTGCCGCACTGGCTCCAGGAACTGACACGGTCATGGGCGTCGATCTCTAAGCGTGCCGGCACCCTAACGCCACTGGTGGGGTCCGCAAGCAGCCGTTGCCACCAGTGGCGGTGCATCCCCCTCTTTGCCGTTCTGTGGCCTTTGTGGGACAGGGATGTGGCAAATCTGCAATTTTTGCCAGATTGCAGATTCCAGTCCCCGTTGGCCTGATGCGCTGCCGCCGCTCCCCCTGGTGGATGACCCTGGTGATCGGGGTGCTTGTGGTGCTCCAGTCCTGGTTGCCGGCCCAGGCCGTCACCGGTAGGACCCGGGCGCTGCTGTTTGAGCCCAACGCCCGGCTGATTCCGATTGAGCAGCAACCCTTCTATGGGGAGCTGGTCCGAGATGCCGGCTCCTGGTCTGATGTGGTGCTCGGTCAGGTCGTGGGCAGTAGTCCAAGGGCGACCCTGCTCAACTTTTATGCGGTCATGGCCGAGGTGGGGGACCGCGCCGATCGCCTTGGTCGCTACAGCGCCTTAGTGGAGGCCCGCCGCGATGGGGTGGACCGGCAGGAGCAGATCGATGACACCAACCTGCTGTTTGATCTGGCGGTGCGGGCCTTGGATGCCTCCGTCTTCCCCCAAAGCGTGCGGGGCGGGATGGCGGATGAGGCGGCCATCCAGCTGAAGCATGTTCTGGATTACGTCTTCACCCACAGCGTTGAACCCATCTCCATTCCGGACTCCGCAGGAATGAAGGCGCTGAACGATCAGCGGACCAAGCCGGTGGATGCCTGGCGCATCCCAGGTACGGCGATCACGTTGACCTCAGATCTTGTTGGCGATCCTGAGAACAGCCTCTACGTCTTTTCCGCCGACACGGTGAGACAAATCCACGCGATGTACGAGGAGATCAAGGACTATCCGCCGATTCGGCAGCCGTTTGCGACACCTCATTTTTATCACGACTTTATTCTGACTCCCGGTTACTTGGTGCCACCGGATTGGTATCTCCGTTTCCCCAGGTCTTGGCGCTCCGTTTTTGAAATCCCTGTTCTTGACCAAACGCTATTTCAGGTCGTTTGTGCCATCGCTGTCATCGGCATTTATCTCCTGGTCGCAGGCTGGTTAATACGCCTTCTGGTCGATAGTTATCGCGATCGTCCCCTGGTTGATTCCCTCCCCGCAAAGCCAGGGCCCTGGGTTCAAGACGGAATTGCTTGGCGCCGATTCTTCTTCATTCTGCCGGTGCTGCCGTTGACACGCTTGGCTGAATATCTAATTGACGATGAGGTTAACTTCACGGGATTGCCGCTCGTTGTTGTCACCTATGCCTTCTACGTGATCTGGTTTGTCACCGCGGGATTGGTGGTCTTTTTGTTCTTTGAGGCGCTTGGGAGAACCGGCTCGGAATTCTTGACCCGGGTGCGCGGCTCCGGTTCGGAGTGGCGGCTGCAGCGGGTCTCCAGTTTCTTGATGCCCCTCTGCCGGGCACTGGGTGGCTTAATCGCGGTAGCCATCTTCTATCGACTGTTGATCCTGCTGGGCTTGCCGGCCAGCACGGTGTTGGCCTTTTCGGCCGTTCCCGGTCTGGCGATTGGTTTGGGCGCTTCCAAGTTGCTGGGCAACCTGTTTGCTGGCCTTTCGATTCAGACCGACCGGCCCCTGCGGGTCGGTGAGTTCTGCCGGGTTGGCGACAGCCTTGGCTACATCACCAAGATCGGTTTGCGCTCGCTTGAGCTGCAAACCCTCGAGAGCCGGGTCACGATTCCGAACTCCATCGCCGATGAGGCGACCATCGTCAATTACTCCAGGAGGAGCCATCGGCCGGACCGACGGCCAATGCAATCGCTGGAGCTGCGGTTGGATCTCGATGGCGCCTTCTCTCCGTATCAACTCGAGGAGGTCTTGCATCAAACCCGTCGCTCCCTTGAGGCGCGCCAGGACCTGCATCACCCCTTGGTCACCCTGGAGCGCAGTGCAGATGGTGCGGCCCAGTCCCTGGTGGTGGTGGCCATGGTCGAGCTGCATGGCTGGCCCGCCTACCTGCGCCTGCGGGATCACCTGCTTCTCCAGCTGGAGGAACTGATCGAGCGGGCTCAGTTGTCGGAGATTGCTCTGGGGATTGCCTATGGCACGACGCCTGAGCAACTCCAACGGGTTCCGGCGTTAATGCAGAAGGCTGTCGAGGTGGATTCTGAACTGCGCTTCCTGGCCTGCCGGCTGGAGCGCATTGCCGCCTTCAGCTACGACCACGTTCTGGAGTTCAGCTCCCTCCACAGCGAGCACGATGCTTTCGAGGACAGCCTTCATGAGCTGAACCGCAGGATTATCGAAACCCTGGCGGCCGAGGGGATTGAGATCCCCTTCCCGACCCAAACCCTGATGCTCAACCCTTCCGATGCAGCGCACCCCTGAACCGGAATTGATGGATGCCCCCGAGCAGGCATCCGCCTATGCCGCTGCGGATTTCAGTGCTGGGGATCAGGCCCTGATCGAGCGGATCCAGGCGTTGTTCCCAAGCGGTCTGGGCCCGCGCGTTCTCGATCTGGGCTGCGGTCCGGGCAACATCAGCTTCCGCCTGGCCCTAGCGGATTCCGCGGCGGAGGTGATCGGTCTGGATGGGGCTCCGGCGATGCTCCAGCTCGCGCAGCAGAGTCTGGAGAAGGAGCCGGCTCTCGCCAAGCGGCTCTCGTTTGTTTGTCTCTGTCTGCCTTCGCTGGCCCTGCCCAAGGGCTGCAGTGGCTTGGTGAGCAACAGCCTGCTCCATCATCTGCACGACCCGCTGGTGCTCTGGCAGGCCATTGCCCAGGCCGCTGCCCCGGGTGCACGGGTCTATGTCAAGGATCTGCGGCGCCCCCCCAGTCCGGAGGCCGCAGAGCAGTTGCGTCAGCGCTACCTCGCCGATGCCCCGGCGGTGCTGCAGCACGACTACCTGGCGTCCCTGCATGCGGCCTTCACCGCCGCTGAGGTGGAGCAGCAACTGCACCGCTGCGGCCTGGACCAGCTGCAGGTGGCGGAGGTGGACGACCGTTACCTCGAGATCTGGGGGCAACTGCCGTGAGCTCACCTGTCAGGCTGGCGCCATGACCAGTAGCAGCGTGAGCACCACCCCCGAGCTCGAGGCCCTGGCGGAGGCCGTCTCTCGCCGCCGCAACTTCGCGATTATTTCCCACCCCGACGCGGGTAAGACCACCCTGACCGAGAAGTTGCTCCTTTACGGGGGTGCGATTCAACAGGCCGGTGCCGTGAAGGCCAAGGGTGAGCAGCGCAAGGTCACCTCCGACTGGATGGAGCTGGAGAAACAGCGGGGAATCTCGATCACCTCAACCGTGCTGCAGTTCGACTACAGCGGCAGCACGATCAACCTGCTGGATACCCCCGGCCACCAGGACTTCTCGGAGGACACCTACCGGACCCTGGCCGCTGCGGACAACGCGGTGATGTTGGAGGACGCGGCCAAGGGCCTCGAGCCCCAGACCCGCAAGTTGTTTGAGGTCTGCCGGATGCGCCGCATCCCGATCTTCACCTTCATCAACAAGATGGACCGCCCGGGCCGTGAGCCCCTGGAGCTGCTGGATGAGATCGAGCAGGATCTCGGCCTGGCCTGTTGGCCAGTGAATTGGCCGATTGGCAGTGGCGACCGCTTCCGGGGCGTGATCGATCGCCGCACGAAGGAGGTGATCCTGTTTCAGCGGGCCGAGCGGGGCCGGGCCTCAGAAGAGAAGGTCCTCAGCGTCGATGAGGCCCGCGGCACTGGCGCGGTGGAACACGAGCTGCTCGATGCGGCCCTGGAGGAATTAGAGCTGCTGGAGGCCGCTGGCAACGAACTCGATTTGGAGTTGGTCCATGCCGGCGAGCTCAGCCCTGTCTTCTTTGGCTCAGCCATGACCAACTTCGGGGTGCGTCCCTTCCTGGATGCCTTCCTGGAGCTGGCCCAGAAACCCACCCCCCGCTCCAGCAGCGCCGGTGAGATTGAACCGGTGAGTCCCGGGTTCAGCGGTTTCGTCTTCAAATTGCAGGCCAACATGGACCCCCGCCACCGCGACCGGGTCGCTTTTGTGCGCGTCTGCAGCGGCAAGTTTGAGAAGGACATGACGGTGCAGCACGCCCGCACCGGCAAGGCCATCCGTTTGTCCCGTCCCCAAAAACTGTTTGGACAAGACCGGGCTGTGGTGGAGGACGCCTACCCCGGTGATGTCATTGGTCTGAACAACCCGGGGATGTTCGCCATTGGCGACACCCTGTACCTCGGCTCCAAGGTCGAATACGAGGGGATTCCCTGCTTCAGCCCGGAGATCTTTGCCTGGCTGCGCAACCCCAACCCCTCGGCCTTCAAGAGCTTCCGCAAGGGGGTCAACGAGCTGCGTGAGGAGGGTGCCGTGCAGATCCTCTACGACACGGACCAGAGCAAGCGTGATCCGATCCTGGCGGCGGTGGGACAACTCCAGCTGGAGGTGGTGCAGTACCGCCTGGAGAACGAGTACGGCGTGCAGACCCGGCTCGAGCCCCTGGGTTTCTCGGTGGCCCGCTGGGTCGTGGGCGGCTGGGCCGAGCTGGAGAAGGTCGGGCGGATCTTCAACTGCAAAACCGTCCGCGATGCCTGGGATCGTCCGGTGCTGCTGTTCAAGAACGACTGGAACCTCAACCAATTGGCGGAGGATCACCCGGACCTGGAACTCAGCGCCGTCGCGCCCGTGGTGAGCGGTGTGGAGCCCATTGCGCTCTAACTCGCGGTTGCTTGTGTGGGAGCGCCAGAATCGGCTGCAACGAAATATCACAGGCTGATTGGCTGATGCCTGGTTCTCTTTGGCTGGTTCGCCCCAGGACCGATGGGGGCAACGATTACGTCAATTTTGTCCGTGGCGGCATGGGCATTGAGATGAGAGAAGGGAGTCACCTGCCGCCGCAGATGCCCCTGTTGAAGAGTCGCTGTTGGCTTGAGCTCGATGAGGCTGCCCGCCAGCGCATCCTGCTGCTGCGCCAGCAAGGGTTCCAGTCCAGCGAGCCCCTGTTCTGACTACGCTCAGGAATGCAATCCTGCGGCGCGCGGTGGCATGAACCAGGGTCCTGATTCCTCCTCGACCGGTTCCCAGCCCAGTCCCTACGAGCGCCTGGGCATCGAGACCGGTGCGGGATTTGAGGCGGTGCAGGCCGCCAAGCAGGCCAGGCTCGATGAGGTGGGTGAGAACCCCCAGGCCCGCGCCCAGATCGAGGCGGCCTACGACGCCGTGCTGATGGATCGCCTGAAGGAGCGGCAGCAGGGCAAGGTCAGCACCGCAGCCCTCAACGCTTCGGCCCGCGAGGCCAAGGCACCTCCCTCGGCATCACCCGCGCGGCCATCTCTGCCATCCCTGCCGAAACTTGCGGCCCTGCCCAAGCCGTCCCTGCCGAAGCCCTCGCTGCCTGCGCTGGAGTTGGCCGAGGGGCAGCAGCGTTGGCTGCCCGTGGGTGGCTTCGCTCTGCTGACTCTGTTGCTGCTGGTCGCGCCGGCCTCCTCGGCCGAGCTGGTGCTGGCCCTTTCCACGTTGTTCAGCGTTGTGCTGCTGCAGCGGCGCAGTCGGCGCCTGCTCCAGGCCGTCGGCTTCAGCATCCTGCTGCTGAGCCTGGGTCTGGGCATCGGTGCCCTACTGCTTCAACTGCTGGATCCGAGCTTGCCCCTGGGCCTTCCGCTCGATGCCCACCAGGTCCAGAGCCTGCCGGCCCTGCTGCTGCTGCTGCTGGGCGCCCTGCTGATCGCCTAGAGCTGCTTGCTGCCGGCCTGGTTCCAGCTGTGGCAACGCAGGGTCCGGGCTGCTCCCCAGGGGATCGTGATAGCCCAGAAGCGGCAACAGCCGCTCTGGTTGGAGCTGTTCAGCGCAAAGTGACTGCAGTTCAGGCAGTGGGGAAACCGGGTCATCACCAGGGCCTGCAGCGCTTCCCCGTTACAGCTCCGGCTGGGGCGCGATGGTGATCACCCCAGGACGCTTTTTCAGCCGTTAGGCGGCAGGCGAAAGCTCGTCGATCAGCTCCTGCAGCTCGGCGGCCTTGATGTCATAGACCTCATTGCAGAAATGGCAGGTGAGTTCGGCCTTGCCGTCTTCGCTGAGCATCTGGGAGAGCTCATCGCGCCCCAGCAGTTTGAGGGCGTTAACGCTGCGCTTGCGGCTGCAGGGGCAGTGGAAGGTGATGTCCTGGCTGGCTTCGGCGTCCTCAAGCAGCTGGGGATCAAGGTCCGGGAAGATGTCCTGGAGCAGGGCCTCGAGGTTGCCTTCGCAGGCGGCCAGGCGGTCGCTGAAGTGCTCAATCTCGCGGCAACGCTCCTCCAACAGCGCCACCAGGGCTGGCTCCCGCGCGGCCTTGGGCAGCACTTGCACCAACACCCCGCCGGCATGCCTTAAGCCGCTGCTGTCGATGCGCTCGCCCACGAAGACCGCCGAGGGGGTCTGCTCGGAGTGCAGCAGGTAGGAGGCCACGTCATCGCCGATGCCGCCGCTGACCAGCTCGACCGTTGAGCTGAACGGCTCCCCCTCGCCCAGGTCCCGAACCACGTGGAGGTACCCGGTGCCGGTGGCCTGTCTGAAGTCGAAGCTGTGGGCGCCATCGGCGCTGTCCAGCAGGTCGAGTTCGAGCTCGGGGGTCCCGACGTAGCCGCGCACGGTTCCATCGCGGCCGGCATCCACCATCAGTCCCTTGAGCGGGCCATCGGAGGAGATCCGCAGGTTGACTCGCCCGTGGGCGACCTTCATGGAGCTGGCCAGCAGCAGGCCGGCGGTCATTGCGCGTCCCAGCAGGGCGGTCGTCAAAAACGAGAGGTTGTGGCGGCGGCGGGCGTAGCGAACCGTGGTGCTGGTGCTGACAGCCACCAGGCGGATCCCTCCGCCTGCAGCCGTTGCGCGCACCAACCGATCCGACATGCCCTGCCCCTTGCTCGAGGCACTGTATTCAGCGGCCTCAGCAGGGGATGAGCGCGGGCTGGAGTTGCCCATCGATCAGGTTCCAGCGCTGTCCTGGTTCCGTCAGGGGCTCGAACAGTTCAGGCTCATGGGTGACGATCAGCACGATGCGCTCGCGGCTGAGCTGATCGATCAGCTCAATGATTTCCGAGCGCACGGACCAATCCAGTCCGGCGGTGGGTTCATCCATCAACAGCACCTTGGGGTCCCGCAGCAGCTGGACCGCCATGGCCAGGCGCCGCTGCTGTCCGCCGCTGAGTTCCTCCGGGGCCTGTTGGAAGGACAGGCCGCTAAGGCCGACCTGCTGCAGCACCGCCTCCGCCTTCTCGCTTGGCAGGCGCCGCTGCCCCAGTCGCAGTTCTTGGCCGACGGTGAGTCCGAGGAAATGGCGTTCGGGGAACTGAAAGACCAGGCCGCAGAGCCAACGGCGCTGGCGGGCATTGAGGGCTTTGCCGTGCCAGCGGATCTCCCCGTGGCTTGGATCGGCCAGTCCGCAGATCAACTCCAGCAGGGTGGACTTGCCGGAGCCACTGCGGCCGGCCACCAGCGCAATCCGCCCGGGCTCCAGGCCCATGCTGGCCCCCCTCAGGACAGGCTCCGGAGCCGTTGCGGCGTGGTAGCGGAGCGCGTCGAGCTCAAGCATCGCTGGCCGATGGCCGTCAGGTGCCCCCAGCATGTTTGATGGGAGCAAGCCCTGCCGCATCGCGCTGCAATGGAGATTCGTTTTCGAGAATTTGACCCCTTCAATTGCTGGCTGTGGTTGCGCTTCAGCAATCCCCCGGGCCAGGGGGAGCGGGGCTATATCGAGACCACCTTGGACAGTTGGTTCTTCTTGGGCAAGTTGGGTGGGTTCAACGCCGAGAACCTGCAGGTCCACGAGGAGGGCGCTGAGGTCAGCTGGATGGGCTACGACGCCGAGACGGCGGAGCGGGCCATGCCTGCACTGATGCACAACATGGGTGAAATCGAGTACCAGGGCTCCTGGGCTCGTTGCTGGGTGGATCTGGGCACCAGTGACGGCTTTGCCCTCGATGTCCTGATCAACACCCTGCGCCAGATCGACTCCGATGTGGTTCAGATCGAGGAGCTGCTGATCGGTGGGGCCAATGAGGATTGGCCCGTGGAGGACCATCCCGAAAGCCTCTTCCCCGTCGGAGCCCCGGACGCGTAGTCCATGGCCCGGGAGCTGCGTCGGCTGTTGATTGCACCGGAGCGCCTGGCTTCGCAGATCGCGTTGACCCGTGAGGAGGAGCGCTATCTCACCCGCGTGCTGCGGTTCAGTGCCGGTGATCGCTTTGCCGTGGTCAACGGTCAGGGCGCCCTCTGGACGGCCGTGCTTCGGCAGTCCGCCTGCGCCGAGCTGGAGCAGAGCCTGGAGGCGCCCTTGGAGCACCAGCCTGCACCGGCTCCCCAGCTGGTCTTGGCCGCTGCGGTGGTCAAGCGCGACTTTGAGGTGGTGTTGCGTATGGCCGTCGAGCTGGGGGTGGATCGCTTCATCCCGCTTCTCTGTGAGCGAACGGTCGTCCAGGGCAGCCTGCGGCTGGAGCGCTGGCGCAGCATTGCCGCTGAAGCGGCTGAGCAATGTGAACGGCTCTGGTCGCCGCGGATTGAGGAGCCGATGGACGTCCATCAGCTCCTGGGCCTGAGGGATTCGGCGGTTCCAGGGTTTTGGGCGACCACCCGTCAGCAAGAGCTGCCGCTGTTGGCTTCTGTGTTGGCCGATCAGCCCTTGGAGCGTCTCTCCAGCCTTTGGCTGGCCTGCGGCCCTGAGGGGGGCTGGTCCCCCAGCGAAGAACAGGCCGCCGAGGCGGCCGGATGGAAGCCCGTTGATCTGGGCCCTCGCATCCTGCGCAGCTCGACGGCCTGCGTGAGTGGCTTGAGCAGCCTGAGTAGTGCCCGCGTTGCGCGCTGCGGCAGCTAGCTCAGACCCTCAGCCTTACTTCTTGCCAAACATGCCGCTGGCCATGCTGCGGAAGCCGGCGAGGTTGGCGCCACCGCGGCGGCGACGCATCGGCAGGGCGCCGCCGGCGGTCACACACTCGGGGGCGAAGGTGGCGTCGGTCTTGGCGGGAAGAGCGGCTTGCTCCGCGGCTAATTCAGCGGCGATCGCTTCAGCGGTGGTTTGCACCGAACCGGTCGCTGCAGGTGCGGTTTCAGCAGGTGCAGCGGCGGCGCTTGCCTTGAGTGCAACGGCAGCCTTGGCCTCGACAGGAGCCTTGGCCTTGGCAGGCTTCTCGGCAATGGGGGCCACAGTCACCGACTGTTCAGCTGCCTTCTCATCGAGGTTGAGGAAGAAGCTGCCTTTGCGGTTGAACACCATGGCGCCGGTAATAGACCGTTTGCAGGATTATCCGCTGCTGCCGGTGCTTCTGAACAGCGGCCGTAGGGCAGTGCAACAGAAGTTCCAGCTGCTGTGTTCTTCTGGAGCCAGTCGCTGATTCCAGGGATGCTCGATCTTCAGATCTTGCTCAGCCCAGAGCGCTTGCAGCACTGGCTGGCCGCCCTGGTGATTAATGGTGTGCTGATTGGCGCCGCCCAGCGGCTTCCCCTGTTGACGCGCTCCGGCTGGGTCCACGCGGGGATCCTCGGCACCGTGCTCCTCGGCAGCCTGGACTGGCCCGGTTGGTTGGCCGTGGCGCTTTACCTAGCCCTCGGCTCGCTGGTGACCCGTCTGGGCTACCGGCGTAAGCAGGAGCAGGGCTTGGCCGAGGGGCGTGGCGGCCGGCGCGGGCCGGAGAACGTCTGGGGATCGGCGGCGACTGGGGCCGCGTTGGCGGTGCTCAGCGTCTGGCCGATGGCGCCGGTGATCCTGCTCAAGATCGGCTTTGCCGCGAGCTTTGCCGCCAAGTTGGGCGACACCTGCGGCAGTGAGATCGGCAAGCGTTGGGGACGCCACACCGTTTCGATCACGAACTTCCAGCCCGTTCCCCCCGGCACCGAGGGAGCCATCAGCCTGGAGGGCACCGCCGCCAGTGCGGCGGGCAGCGCCTTGATGGCCCTGGTGATGCTCCAGTTGGGGTTGATTCATGGCGGGCCGACCTGGTTGCTGGTGGCCCTGGTGGGGCTGGCGGCGACCTTGATGGAGAGCCTGATCGGCGCCACGGTCCAGGACCGCTTCCCCTGGCTGAGCAATGAGCTGGTCAATGCCCTGCAGACCCTGATTGCGGCCCTGCTGGCCATCGGGCTGGCGTTGCGCTTGGCCCTGGCCTAGCTCACGCCCACCAGTTGCTCACGGACGATGCCGCAGGCCTGCTGGTAACGCCGCTGGGCGGCACGGGCACTGATCCCTGCCATCGCGCCCAGGTCCTGCCAGGTCCGCTGCTGCAGCACCCGGGCCAGCACCAGTCGCCGTTGACTGGCCTGCAGGGTTTTCAGTCCCCTCCAGAGCTGACGGCGCAGTTCGCAGCGCTCGAGCCAGCCGTACTGACCTGGTGCCTGTTGATCGCTGAGTTGCTCCACCAGGGGGGTCTCGGGGTCTGACCCGCCACCGGGTTGATCCAGGCTGGCCACCCGCAGGCAGGTCTGCAGGGCCTGGGCTTCCTGCCAGCGCTGCTGGGAGCAGCCGAGGGCCCGGGCGAGGGAGCTGTCGTTCATCGGGCTGAGTCCCTGCTGCTCGCGCCGGCGCTGCAGTGCTGCTCCCCGCTGCAGCAGTTCGATCACGTTGCGGGCGCCGCTGAAGACGCGGCAGCGGTCCCTGAGGTAGTGACGCATGGCGCCGCGAATCCAGGGAACGGCGGCCGTACTCAGGGTGTAGCCCAGGCTTGGATCAAAGCGCTCGACCGCCTTGATCAGACCGCGGACGCCCTCTTGGGCCAGGTCTTCAAAGCTGTGGCCGCTGCGCTCGCTTTCCCGCCGGGCCACCTTCCAGACCAGGGGCAGGTTGGCGGCGACGACGGCGTTGCGGTGCGCGTGGTTGGGGTCCTTGAGATAACGGCTCAAGAGCCATTGCTGTTGGTCCTGGACTGCCATAGCGGATGCCTAGCTCTGCCCTCAGCCTCAACCGCTTGAACGGCTCGTTGGCTCACCCCCTCGGGGGTCTGATTCCCCTCAGTAGAGGGGGGTCCCGGCGCTGGTGGGCTGCAGGTCCGCCCAGCTCAAGAGCGGACTCCAGTGACGCACCCGCTCGTAGATCTGACGATGTCCCTCGCTGTTGAAGTGAATCCCATCGGGGCAGAGCCACTGCAGCCAGCTCGGATCCCCCAGCAGGGAGTCCAGTAGCGGCAGGAAGGGCAGATCGGCCTCCATGCAGGCCTCCTTCAGCAGCGCTTCGTACTGGCGGACGTGCTCATTGCTGTACCAGAGCAGATCCGCGAAGGGCATGACGTGCTCGTCCACGGGCGTCAGTCCCAGCACCAGGAGCGGTGCGGCTGCTTTGAGCTGGTTGAGAAGTTGTTGGAGGCCGAAGAGAAAGGCCTCCGGATCGAGTTGGTGGCGCCCGTCGCGGCGACCGATTCGCGCGGTGTCGTTGAGGCCGACGGAGAGCAGGATCCCCTGGGGCTGCTGACGCCTGAGTTCCCCGCGGCAAGCGAACTCGCTGGCCCAGCGCGCCGCCACCCGCTCGAGACCATCGCCGCGAACGCCGAGGGGATAGAGCACCGGTCCGCCGGGCAGCCCCATCCAGTGCCGCCTGAGGCGCTCGCACCAGCCACCCTCTTCGGGGTCCCCCCAGCCGTAGACGCCGCTGTCCCCAAGCACGATCAATTTGCGGGGAACGGCCAACAGCATGGAGTCGCTTACAGCAGGCGCCGCCGGGCGCGGTCGCTCAGATCTTCACCCACCAGGGTGAGGGCCGCATAGGCCACAAGCAACAGGGCGATCTGATCCCAGGCAAATGAGCTGAGGCTTTCCTGCAACTGGGTTCCAAGCCCGGTCCCCGCCATCAGACCGACCACCACGGTCTCCCGCAGGATCACATCGCTGCGGTAGGCGCCATAGGCCAGATAGGAGCGCGCCAAAGCGCTGAAACGTCCGTAGAGCAGAGCCACCCGTGCCCCGACCCCTTGGCCATGTAGGGCGTCCTCGGCTGCGCCGCTGCAGGACTCTGCGCCCTCTAGCAACAGGCGACCCAAGATCCCGAGGTTGTGAAACCCCAAGGCCAGGGCTGCAGTCCAGATCCCCGGTTTGAAGACAAACAGCAGCAACAGTGCCGTGAGCGGCGGTGGCCAGAGTCGCCCCAGGGCCCAGAGCAGCCTGAGCAGCGGCTGAGCCAGGCGCCACGGCGCGACCAGCAGGAGCAGCAGCGGAGCACCGCCGACGGCTAAGCAGGCCGAGAGGAGCGTGAGCAGCAGGGTGTTGCCGATCAGTCGCCCCCAGGGAAGGGCGAGGGCCTCCTGCCAGTGCTGGGAATGCAGCGGCGGCAGCGGTTGCCAATGCAATAGCGCCGCTGGCTCAATCCCCAGGCTGTGGCTGATCGCCAGCATCAGGGGGAGCAGGAGCCCAAGTAGAAGCAGGATCTCCCGGCCTTGCCGTCCCACACCGGGCTGGGCTTGACCAAAGCGGTTGGCCAGTCCCCAGCGCTGGCGCAGGGCACGGATCAGGCTCTCCAGGCTCAGCATCACCGCTAGCAGCAGCCAGAGGCCACTCCAGAGCTCGCGAAATTCCAAGGACTGCAGGGTGAGCAGCAGTTCGTTGCCCAGGCCCCCAAGACCAAACACCCCCAGCAGCGTGGCGCTGCGCAGAGCGCATTCGAGCCTGTAGCCGCCGTAGCTGACCACCCCAGGCAGGAGGGGCGGTCCCATGGCCGTCAGCAGGGCCGCCGGGCCTGCACTGCCGGCACTCAAGAGGGCCTTCAGGGTCTGATCGGGTAAGGCATCGAGTTGATCGCTGATCACCCGGGCCACCAGGGCGCCATAGGGAATCACGATCGCCAGCACCGCCACGGCGGGCTGCAGCCCCAGCACCTGCAGCAGCAGTAGGCCCCAGATCAACTCATGGATTGAGCGGGTGATCGCCAGGAATCGGCGCAGCAGCTCCGCAGGCAGCGCAGTGCCACTCAGGGTGCTCCAGACCAGCCGCGAGCTGGCCAGCCCCAGCAACAGTCCCAGCAGCAGGCTCAGGCACCAGCTCAACAGCGCCACACCGACCGTCACGCCCAGTCCCCTGAGTAGGGAGTCGACCACGACTGGATCCAGCGACGGGTGCAGGGCTGCCTCGGCGAAGGCGCCAATCAATTCCCAGCCGCCGCCATGGCAGAGCCCTGGCAGCACCAGGGCCAGGGGCAGGATCACCCCAGCGGGGATCAGGACCTGGAGTGGCGGCGCGATCTTCAAGGGGTCGTGCTTCCGGCGTAGAGACGCTGCAGGGCCTGCGGCTCGAGTTGCTCCGGCGCGCAATCAAACAGGATGCGTCCCTCCCGCAGACCCACCACGCGGCTAAATCCCGCCAGCAGGTCCGGCCTGTGCAGGCTCATCACCAGCGCCCGTGGCGCCGCGGTCTGCTCCAGCAGGAGCTGGAGCAACTCCCCTGCCAAGCGGGGATCAAGGCTGGAGAGGGGTTCATCGGCGAGCCAGAGCAGAGGGTCCTGACGCAGCAGCCGAGCGATGGCAACCCGTTGGCGTTGTCCGCCAGAGAGCTGTCCCACCGATTGCGCCAACAGAGCGGGATCGAGATCGAGTTGCCGCAGGGCGGCTGCGCAGGCCTCGGTTTCTATGGGAAGGACCAGGTTCAGCAGGGCCTTCGGCCAGCCCCACTGCGCGAGTCGGCCGCAGTTCAGGTTCTGTTGAACGCTGAGCTCCTCAATCAGGCGCAGGTCCTGCCAAAGCGTTCCGATCTGTCGCTGTTGGCGCCGTTTGATTCGGGGGCGCCTGGACAGGGCCTCCCCGCCCCAGAGCACTTGACCTTGATCGGCCTGGAGTAGGCCATTGGCGACGCCCAGCAGGGTGCTTTTGCCCGCCCCGCTGGGGCCGAGCAGCGCCAGTCGTTCACCGGCGTGAAGGCTGAGCTGAACCTGATCCAGCCTGGGCTGTTGGCGTCCCTTGACGCTCACCCCCCGCAATTCCAGGACGGGCGCATCCATCGGGGCCTTAGCTCTGGGTGAAGCGGAAGACCATCAAGGCCAGGATTAACCCCACCAGGGTGAGTTCGATGACGTCGGGGCCGCGTGGGTTCATCCCCGCCCCTCACGCTTTTCCAGTTTGGCCACTGAGGGCAGGCCGAAGACCAGAACGAGCAGGGGGATCTCCAGCCAGAGAACCCCATTGCTCAGCAGGATCACCGCCAGGTCAATGGCGGCAATAGAGCGCAGAAACAGGACCCAGACCTCGTCGCCGTCGCTACAGCTGCGCTGCCAGAGCAGCAGGCCAGCCACCAGCAGCAGCAGGTCCGTCAGCAGGGTCGTGGACAATGCGGAGAGGACAGGTCTCCCCGCATTCTGCTCCTGGAATCAGCGGATCTTGCCGATCTGCCGGCCGACCTGCTCGATCTTGGCGTAATCGCTGGCCTTCGCCCCGATAAAGCGCTGGGCACCGAAGAGCTCCAGGATGGCCTTCTGCTCAGGGTTGCTGCTGCGCCAGCTCAAGATCGCCTGACGCAGCTTCGTGCTGAAGCCGGCTCCGAAGCGCTGGTTCAGGTCGGACTGGGCGATCCAGTGGTAGTCCGGGTAACCGGGGGTGGTCCAGATCGCATAGACCTTGGCCTTGTTGGCCTTGCCGCTGGCCAGGTTGGCTTCCCAGACCTGTTTGTTCAGGGCGCCGGCGTCATAGGCGCCGCTTTGCACCAGGGCCACGGTGGCGTCATGGCTGCCGCTGAAGCCGGGGGCTCCACCGGCGAACTGGCTGGGCTTCACCCCGGCCTGCGCCAGGAAGTACTGGGGCATCAGCCGCCCTGAGGTGGAGCTCTGCGATCCGAAGGTGACGCGCTTGCCCTTGAGCTCCTTCAGGCCGTTGATGCTGCCGATGGGCTTGAGCTGGCTCTTGCGGTTGGCGATGAAGACCGATTGGAATTTGGCGTCGATGTCGCGCTGGGCGATCACCTGGGAGCCGGGCTTTTGCAGCCGGGCCTGGACACCGGTCAGGCCGCCAAACCAGACCAGATCCAAATTGCCGGTGCGGAAGGCACTGACCGCCGCGGCGTAGTTCGTGACGGGGACATATTTGACGTCGACATTCAGCTGCTTGCTGAGTTCATTGGCCACCAATCCGTAGAGCCGGTTCAGCTTCTCGGGCTTCTGATCGGGGATGGCGCCAATGCGCAGCACCGGCTTGTTGGTCTGGGCGACGGCTGCGGGGGTGAAGGCACTGCTCAAGGGCAGAGGTGTGGCCACCGGCAGCAGCGCAAGCGAGACGCCCACGGCCGCGGCGGCCCAACGTTCTCGGCCTGTCAAGCGGATGGTCATCGCAGGAGGTGCAGAAGAACCTCCGATTTTGCCTTTAGAGCTGTTCGATGAAGCGCTGCAACCGTGTCAGTCCGTCCTGGATGGTGGCGTCCGAGGCGGCGCAGGAGAGGCGAATGCAGTCGTTGTCACCAAAGGCGCCACCGGGCACCACCGCGAGGCCCTGCTCATCGAGCAGCCGCTCACAGAAGCGCATTGAGTCCAGGCCGGTGCTGCTGATGTTGGGGAAGGCGTAGAACGCCCCCTGGGGCGGCAGCAGTTGCACACCGGCGATGGCCTGGAGGCCATCGCTGAGCAGCTGACGGCGGTGGGTGAATTGAGCCGCCATGGTTTGGACGCACTCGCGCGAGCCGGTCACCGCCGCCAGGGCTCCGTACTGGGCAAAGGTGCAGACGTTGCTGGTGCTCTGGCTCTGCAGGGCGCTGGCGGCCTTGAGAACGCTGCTGTTGCCGGCCAGCCAGCCGATCCGCCAGCCGGTCATCGCCCAGCCCTTGGCGAAGCCATTGACGGTGAAGACCCGATCCGCCAGGTCCGGGGCGACCGCCGCGAAGCTGTGGTGGCTGTGGCCGGGTGCCAGCAGAAATTCGTAGATCTCATCGCAGACCACCGCCACCTGGGGATGGCGCCGGAGGACTGCGGCGATCGCCTCCAGGTCACCGCGGCTGAGCACCGCACCGGTGGGGTTGCCCGGGCTATTGAGCACGAGCAACTTGCTGGCCGGCGTGATCGCTGCCTCCAGCCGTTCGGGGTCGAGCCGGAATCCTTCTGTGGCTGAGCTGGGGATCAAGCGCACTGAGGCGCCAGCTAACCGCGCAATCTCCGGGTAGCTCAGCCAGTAGGGCGCAGGGAGCAGCAGTTCATCACCGGGCTCCAGCAGCACCTGAAACAGGTTGTAGAGGGCCTGTTTGCCGCCGTTGGTGACCAGCACCTGATCCGCACTGGTGGGGACTTGGTTCTCCTGGGTCAGCTTCTGGGCAATGGCTTCCCGTAGGGGCGGCTCGCCGGCGGCCGGGCCGTAGCGGGTCAGGCCACTCTCGAGGGCCTGGGCCGCGGCCTGGCGGATGAAGGCTGGGGTATCAAAGTCCGGCTCACCTGCGCTCAGGCTGCAGATGTCGCGTCCCTCGGCCTTCAGGGCCTTGGCGCGGGCCGCGATGGCCAGCGTCAACGAGGGCTGCAGCGCTTCGGCCCGGGCGGAGAGTTTCAACGGGCGCGGCATTCGAGCAGCGACGTCAGGGGGGCACGCCTTGCGGCGAACCGGTGATGCTGTGCATCCTGCCGCATGCCGGGCCCCGAAACGATGTCTCCACTGACCTCTCCGACCGTTGGCCTGGTGTTGGCGGCGGATGACCCCGAGGCCTTGGCCCGTTTCTACGGCTCCGTCTGCCTCTCGCCGCTGCAGGCTGGCTTGAGTGCCAGCCACTGGCAGCTGCCCTTGCCCGGTTCGGGCTGGATGGAGATCTACGCCCCCAGTCGCTCCAGACCACTCGCTCGCCAACGGGGACGTCTCGCCCTGGCGATCCAGCTCAGCGGCGGCGCATCCGGCCTTCAGGCTGCGGTCGAGCGGGCTCAGGCCCAGGGGGCCGCCCTGCTGGAGCCCCTGCGTCAGGAGCCCTTCGGTTGGGAGGCCTGGTTGAACGATCCCGAAGGCAACGCCCTGCTGCTGATTGCTAGAGAGACTCGCAATTGATTGCGGGGCGATGACGGCCACCTCCCTTGAACAGGACCTGGCGTCCTTGGCGGAGAGCTGCGATGCCTGTCGCCTCTGCAAGTTGGGCTCCAGCCGCAGCCAGGTCGTGGTCAGCCGCGGCAATCCCCAGGCGCGCCTGATGGTCATCGGCGAGGGTCCTGGTGCTCAGGAGGATGAGCAGGGACAGCCCTTTGTCGGTCGCTCTGGCCAGCTGCTGGATCGCATGCTCGAGAGCGTGGGCATCGACAGCAATCACGACGCCTACGTCTGCAACATCGTCAAGTGCCGGCCACCGGAGAACCGCAAGCCCACGGCCTTGGAGATGGCCTCGTGCAAGCCCTGGTTGGATCGTCAGATCGCCCTGGTGGATCCCGCGGTCATCCTGTTGGCTGGGGCCACGGCCGTGGAGGGCCTACTGGGCATCAAGGGCGGGATGACCAAGATTCGCGGTCAGTGGCGCCAATGGGAAGGCCGTTGGTTGATGCCCGTCTTCCACCCCTCGTACCTGCTGCGCAATCCCTCGAAAGAGCGCGGTGCCCCGAAGTGGCTCACCTGGCAGGACCTGCAGGATGTGCAGCGCCGTCTGGCCCAATTGGACGCTTCGTTGTGACAGGCTTGCCCCAACCGGCCTGCCCAACGCTGCTGCCATGACTGCCTCTCTCACCGCAACGCCCGAGGCGGGGCAGCTGTCCTCCCGTTACGACACGGTGATCCGCCGCCGCCAGACCCGCAGCGTTCGGGTGGGCGACCTCTGGATCGGGAGCGAGCACCCCGTGGTGGTGCAGTCGATGATCAACGAGGACACCCTCGACATCGAGGGGGCCACCGCTGGGATCCGTCGCTTGCATGAGGCGGGCTGCGAGATCGTTCGTGTCACCGTTCCGTCCTTGGCCCACGCCAAGGCGATGGGGGAGATCCGCAAGCGCCTGGAAGACACCTATCAGCCCGTTCCCCTGGTGGCTGATGTGCACCACAACGGCATGAAGATCGCCCTGGAAGTGGCGAACCATGTCGACAAGGTCCGGATCAACCCGGGCTTGTTTGTCTTTGACAAGCCGGATCCGAATCGGACCGAGTTCACCCCCGAAGAGATCGCTCAGATCGGTGATCGCATCACCGAGACCTTTGAACCCCTGGTCAGCCTCCTGAAGGCCCAGGACAAGGCCCTGCGCATTGGCGTCAACCATGGCTCCCTGGCGGAGCGGATGCTGTTCACCTACGGCGACACCCCCCTGGGGATGGTGGAGAGCGCCCTGGAGTTCATCCGCATCTGCGACCGCCTCGACTTCCACAACATCGTGGTCTCGATGAAGGCTTCGCGGGCTCCAGTGATGCTGGCCGCCTACCGGATGATGGCCGACCGGATGGATGCCGAGGGCTTCAACTACCCCCTGCACCTCGGGGTGACAGAAGCCGGTGACGGTGATTACGGCCGGATCAAGAGCACCGCTGGCATTGCCACCCTGTTGGCCGATGGCCTGGGAGACACGATCCGGGTGTCGCTGACCGAGGCACCGGAGAAGGAAATCCCTGTCTGCTACTCGATCCTGCAGTCCCTGGGTCTGCGCAAGACCATGGTCGAGTACGTCAGCTGCCCCAGCTGCGGACGCACGTTGTTCAACCTGGAGGACGTGCTCAACAAGGTGCGCAACGCCACCTCCCACCTCACGGGTCTCGACATCGCTGTGATGGGCTGCATTGTCAATGGCCCCGGTGAGATGGCCGATGCCGATTACGGCTACGTCGGTAAAACCCCCGGTGTGATTTCGCTCTACCGCGGCCGCGACGAGATCCGCCGGGTTCCAGAGGCCGAGGGCGTGGAGGCTTTGATTGCCTTGATCAAGGACGACGGCCGTTGGGTCGATCCCTGAGGCCCTACGGCTAACCCTTAGATATCTCCGGTTTTCACGCCAACTGAGCTGTGTGAATTGCAGCTACGTTGAAGCAATCTCCCGGCCTCAGGAGCGCCTTGATGACTCAGCCACGCGGCCTGTTGCTTGTTCTGGCCGGTGCCGGCGCAGTCGGGGCGATCTGCTTGCCTCCCCTCCTGATGCCCAGTTCGGCATCGCTGGTGAGCGATAGCCCGAAGGAAGTCATTGATCAGACCTGGCAGATCGTCTTCCGGGACTATCTCGATACCAACGGCAAATACACCACCGACAAGTGGAAGGACCTGCGTCGTCAGGTTCTCTCCAAGAGTTACGGCAGCACCAAGGAGAGCTACGAGGCCATCCGTGGCATGTTGGCCACCCTGGATGACCCCTACACGCGCTTCCTCGATCCGCGTGAGTTCAAGGAGATGCAGATCGACACCTCTGGGGAACTCTCCGGGGTCGGCATCCAGCTGAGCCTTGATAAGGACAGCAAAGAACTCACCGTTGTCAGTCCGATTGAAGGATCTCCGGCCTCCCGCGCCGGGGTGATGCCCAAGGACGTCATCACCGCGATTGACGGCAAGAGCACCAAGGGGATGACGACCGAGGATGCGGTCAAGTTGATCCGCGGCAAGGCCGGCAGCACCGTGACCCTGCAGCTCCGCCGCAACGGCAAGCTGCTGGATACGCCCCTGGTGCGTGCACGCATTGAGCTCCATGCGGTCGACACCCAGGTCAACACCAGTGCCGATGGCACCAAGATTGGCTACATCCGCCTGAAGCAGTTCAACGCCAATGCCGCCAAGGACATGGCGCAGGCGTTGAAGGATCTGGAGAAGGAGCAGGTTCAGGGCTACGTGCTCGATCTGCGCAGTAACCCCGGTGGCCTGCTGGTGGCGAGCATCGCCATTGCCCGCCAATGGCTCAATGAGGGGGTCATCGTCTCCACCAAGACCCGCGATGGCATCCAGGACACCAAGCGGGCGGTGGGCCGCGCCCTGACCGAGCGTCCCTTGGTGGTCCTGGTGAATGAGGGTTCAGCCAGTGCCAGCGAAATCCTCTCCGGTGCTCTGCAGGACAACCATCGCGCTGTGTTGGTGGGGGAGACCACCTTCGGCAAGGGTTTGGTCCAATCGGTTCGCGGCCTGATCGATGGATCAGGAATGACCGTGACGATCGCCAAGTACCTCACCCCAAGCGGTCGCGATATCCATAAGCACGGCATTGATCCCGATGTGCGCGCCAAGCTCAGCGCTCGCGAGATCCAGAGCCTGCGGCTGGAGGACCTGGGCACCCAGAAGGACAGCCAGTACCGCGTGGCTGAATCGACCCTGCTCAAGCAGGTCAAGGCTGCCGGCAGCCTGACGAAGTCACGTGCCTACAACCCCAGCAGTGCCAATGTCCCAGCGGCGCTGGCGGCTCCCGTTCAGTAGTTAGGCCACAAAAAAGCCCACGGTTGTTCCGTGGGCTGAGCTGATAACGCTTATGGGCTGACCTCAGGCGGCGCTGCCCACGGGTTGCATCAGGCCGCCACCAGGGGTGGAGTCGTCGTCATCGTTGCCGGTGTCTGCTTGAAGCAGAGCGAAGACACCCAGGGCCACCAGGGAGATCAAGCCAGAGACAAGGCTCAGGCCTCCGCCGAAGCCGCTGCTGAGATCGATGACTTCGCCGAGGCCGGGACCCATGAGCGTCCGTTACATCACTTCACGCAATTGTAACGGACTTTTGCGCTGGTCGCTCATCTTTGGCCTAAACCGCCAGCACGGCTTCGTTCTTGGCCTTCAGCTGTTCAGCCCGTTGGGCATCGGTCAGGCCATCGGCACCCGGGATCTGCTCGGCCATTTGCTTGAGCCAGTTCATCAGCTCCTCCACCTGTTTCTCCATGGGCAGGACCCCCAGACCCCGTGCCAGGACCTTGGCGGTGCTGCCGGAACCGGCCTGGTAGACGAGCCTGCCGTGCAGGTGTTGGGGTAATCCCTGGCGCAGCAGCCGGAAGGCTGGCTCCTCCATCGGGGTCTCCAAGGCGATGTTGGGTTTCTCGGGTTTGATCCGTGAGAAGCCGCAGCGTTTGGCCAGCAGCTTCAGCTCCATCAGCTGCAGCAGCGAGATGACCGGCGCCGGGATGGCGCCATAGCGATCCACCCAGTCGGCCGCCAGTTGCAGCAGGCTGTCTGGGCTGATGCAGTCGGCCGCGGCGCGGTAGGCCGCCATCTTCTCGTCGTTGTCGCTGATCCAGTCGCCGGGGATGAAGGCGGTGAGCTGCAGATCGATCTGGGTGTCGTCCACGGCGGGGATGTCCTGGCCTTGGATCTCGGCGAGGGATTCCTGGAGCATCTCCATGTAAAGGTCAAAGCCGATGGTCTCCATCTGGCCGCTTTGCTCCACCCCGAGCAGGTTGCCGACGCCGCGGATCTCCATGTCGCGCATGGCCAGTTGGTAGCCACTCCCCAGTTGGGCAAATTCCTGAATCGCGCGCAAACGCTGACGTGCCGCATCGCTCAGGGAGGCGTCACCTGGATAGAACAACCAGGCGTGGGCCTGGATGCCGCTGCGGCCGACGCGACCGCGCAGTTGGTAGAGCTGGGCTAGGCCGAATTTATGGGCGTCCTCGATCAGGATCGTGTTGACCCGGGGAATGTCCAGGCCGCTCTCCACGATCGTCGTGCAGAGCATCAGGTCGGCCTCGCCGGCGTTGAAGGCCACCATGGCGCTCTCCAGTTCGCCTTCGGCCATCTGACCGTGGGCGACCAGGAGCCGTAGGCCGGGAATCATCTGCCGAAGCCCTTCGGCCACCTCTTCGATGCCCTCCACCCGAGGGACGACGTAGAAGATCTGGCCGCCGCGATCAAGTTCCTGGCGGATTGCACTGCGAACCGCTTCCTCATCGAGGGCCGCCAGGTGGGTTTTGATCGGCCGGCGCAACGGCGGTGGCGTGGTGATCAGGCTCATCTCCCGCACCCCTGAGAGGCTCATGTAGAGCGTTCGCGGGATCGGGGTTGCCGAGAGGGTCAGGACGTCGACGTCCTTGCGCAGGGCCTTGATCTTTTCCTTTTGGTTGACGCCAAAGCGCTGCTCCTCATCCACCACGAGCAGGCCCAGCTCCTTGAACTGGGTGCCTTTGCCCAGCAGTTGGTGGGTGCCGACGACCACGTCGACGGTGCCTTCGCCCAGGCCCTCTTGGATCACCTTGCGCTCGCTGCTGGTGCGGAAGCGGTTGAGCAGGCTGACCTTGATGGGATAAGGCGCAAAGCGCTCCGAGAGCGAGCGCCAATGCTGCTGGGCCAGAACGGTTGTAGGGGCGAGCATTGCCACCTGCTTGCCTGCGGTGACGGCCTTGAAGATCGCGCGGATGGCGACTTCGGTTTTGCCGAAGCCCACATCACCGCAGACCAGGCGGTCCATCGGCTGGGGCTGCTCCATGTCCCGTTTGACATCGGCAATCGCCTTGACCTGATCAGGCGTGGGCTCGTAGGGGAAGGAGTCCTCGAGTTCGTTCTGCCAGGGGCCATCCACCGGGAAGGCGAAGCCCGGAGCCTTGTGCCGTTCGGCGTAGAGCTTGACCAGATCGAGGGCGACCTTGCGCACGGCCTTGCGCGCCCGCTCCTTGGCTTTGTTCCACGCGGTTCCGCCCATCCGGTTGAGGTCCGGGGGGCTGTCACTGGTGGCCCGGTAGCGCCCGAGGCTGCCCAGCTGGTCGGCGGCGACCCGCAGCAGGCCATCGGCGTACTGCACAACCAGATAGTCGCGGGCTTCGCTGCCAATCGCGAGCTTCTCGAGCTTCAGGAATTTGCCGATGCCGTGGTTGCGGTGCACCACGAAGTCGCCCGGGCGCATCTTGTTGGGATCGACCGTGCGGCTAGCGGCCTTGCGCCGGCGGCGCACATAGCCGCTGGCCGCCAGGGAGTGCTGGCCGAAGAACTCCCGGTCGGTGATCAGCGCCAGCTTCCAGGCCGGCAACTGCAGACCCTCGAGTTCAGCGGTGCCCTTGGTCTTGAGGGCGACGGGGGTGTTCTGCTCGATCAGCCGATCAATCGCCGGGTGATCCGCCGGGTTGGGCACGAAGCGGCTGATGCAGTCGTGCTCCTCCAGCAGGGCCACGGCCCGGCTGGGCTGGGCCGAGAGCAACCAGACCCGCGCCTTGTCCTTCTGGAAGCCTTTGATCAGTTCGGCGAGCTTGCCGAATTGGTTAGGGTAGGCCGGCACGGGCCGGCTCGAGAGGTCGAAATTGTTGGGGTGGTTGTCGCTCTCCTGGAGCTCCGCCAGGTCAAAGCCCTGGAAGCGCTCAGCAGCGGCCAGGGCCTCTTCGGGCCTGCGGTGCAGCACGGCCGGTAGCTCGACGCCGAGTTCAGCGCAGACCTCAGCGTGGTGCTCGATGGCGTGGTCGAACCACTGCTGGCCTTGGGAGAGGCAGTGGCGCCGCTCATCGATGGCGATCAGCGTGCCGTCGGGCAGGTAATCCAGCAGGGAGGCCGGCTCGCTCCAGGCCAGACCCATCAGCCGCCGCATCCCCTCCGGCGTTCCGCCCTCCAGCAGTTGTTCGCTGGCCTCGGGGCTGAGCAGCTGATCGAGACCCTCGGGCATGCCCTCACGCAGGGCATCGGCAATCAGGGGGCCGTAGCCGCTGGGGGTGAGCCGCACCACCTCGATCGGATCGAGGGAGCGCTGGCTGGCGGGATCGAATTCCCGCAGCTTCTCCAGCTCCTCACCGAAAAACTCGAGACGAACGGGGAGTTCGGCGCTGACCGGGAAGACGTCGACGATGTCGCCGCGGCGGCTCCAGCTGCCCTCCTGCTCGATGCTGGTGACCCGCTCATAGCCCAGGCGGGTCAGGGTTTCTCCGAGGGCCTCGAGCTCAAATTCATCCCCTTTGCGCAGGCTGAGGCACTGGGCCTGCAGGGCCGGCGGCGGCGGCAGGTGGGGCTGGAGGGCGCGCTCGGTGGCGACGATGGCGCAGCGGCCCTTGGCATCCAGCAGCTCGCTGAGCACCTGCAGTTGTCCCCAGGTGATCTCGCTGGTGGGATCGAAGGGTTCGTAGGGGCTGCCCTCGCTGGTGGGGTAGAGCTGGGCGCTGCTCCAGCCCATTAGCTCCAGCAGGGCGGCCCAGCGTCCGGCCTCCTCCAGGGTGGGCACGACCACCAGCAGCGGCGCCTCGGCGCAGCCCGCCAGGACGCTGCTGATCAGGGCCCGGGCGCCGCGTCCCGCACCGGAGAGCCGCAGGCGCTCATCCCTGTTGCACCGCTGCAGAACCTCTCCACTGAGGGCCACCTGCTGCAGTTGGCGCACCAGGGCGGAGAGGGGCATGGGGCTCAAAGCACAGCTGCCCATCTTGGCAAGAGAATGGTGAGCAGCTGAGGCGGGCTGCGGTGAGGCAAGGGAGGCGTCTGCTGCTGGCCCTGGCGCTTCTGTTGCTGGCCGGGGCGGGCCTGAGTCGGCTGGGGGAACCCGAGGGGGAGCTGGTTGCTGAGGAGGTCGCCCAAGCCGGTAGCTCAGCGCCTGCCCTGGCCCCGCCCTTGCCCCTGAACTGGCAACTGACGGCCTCTAGCCAGCGGGCCCTGTTTCAACGGCTGGATCAGGCGGATCAGCTCTGGCTGCCCCGGGTGGAGCGTCTGCCGGGCGGGGGGCAGCGGATCACCTATCGCCGTCGCCTGGGGGAGAAGCCCCTCACCGCTTCAGCGCTGCGGCAGTTGATCGCCCATCCACCCAGCTACAGCCGTGAGCGCGAGGCGATCAGCTTGCTGCTGGAGCAGCTGGAGTGCAGCGGTGTGGTGCTGGTGGTGCGCCAGCCCAAACAGAAGGGAGCCGCGGGTGAGTGGAATCCGCGTCGCGGTGAGTTGCGTCTGCGGCCCGATGTCGCCTCCAAAGGGACGGTCAATTTCACGCGGGTCCTCAACCATGAGGCGATCCATGTGGCCCAGAGCTGCAAGGGCGGCTCAATCCATGCCCGGCCGCAGCTGCTGGGACTGAGCCGCAGCCTGAACGCCTCAGGGCGGCGCCATCTGCAGCAGCCGCTCTATGCCAAGGCTTCGAGCGAGCAAAGGGGGCTCGAGGAGGAGGCCTACGCCAACCAGGAGCAGCTCAACCTGGGCTGGGAGCTGCTGGCGCGCCACTGCCGGCGCCGATGAGTGTTGTCTCCAGCTGCATGTTGAACGCCAGCAGCTGTTCATCACTCAACTGTTGACGACTACTGAGGTTGAACTGCTGCTCCAGGGCCTGGCGGCCGCGGTTGGCATCCCATTGCAAGGAGGCGAGCAGCTGATCGCTCTGCTGGAGCAAATCGCGCCGTCGGAGGGGAATCGACGCGGAGGCGGGATCGCAGCCCGGCTCGAGCACCCTGAGGCTGCGGACGTAGGCGGCCAGATCGGCGTAGTTGGTGATGCGGTTGCGGCTGGGGTGGCCGAAGGCCCGTTGCAGATAGGTCCCCTCTTGGCTGCGCTCCCAGCCCAAGCGTTTGAGCTGAATGTCGATCTCGGCGAGCTCATCACTCCAGTCCTCGGGATCGGTCGCTGGCTCTTGGGCCTCGACGACTGGAGCCTGCGGCAGGGTTGGCTGCACCGCCTCGGGATCGGCTGTCGGAGCGGGATCGCTGGTCTCCTCAGCGGGCGGCCGCCTGACCACGGCGTGGCGGACCGGTGGCTCAGCTGGTGCCGGTGCAGGTGCCGGCGCAGGGGCTTGGTGATTCAGCCGGCTTTGCAGCCGCTCCAGGGCCCGCTCCTCGGCGAGTTCGGCGTTCTCATCTTCCCCCAGGGCACTACCGAGGCACTGGGATCCCCTCCAGGCACTGAGTTGGACCACGCGCTTGCCGGCTTCGGCATGCACCAGACGCGCCCGAAACGACAGGCTGCTCTCCATGGTCGGCTCGTCGTTGTGGCGTTTCTACACTGGCGAGCCAAGGAAGGCTCTGCAGCAACGGCATGGAAGCGGAGTCAATTCCATCTCTATCGCCACTGATCCAATCGGCGGATCAGTGGGGTGAGCTGCTGTTGCTGCTGCCGTTGCTCGTGGCCCTGGAGGCGGTGCTCTCCGCCGATAACGCCATTGCCCTCGCGGCGATCTCAAGGCGGCTGCATGATCCGAAGCTCCAGGGCCAGGCCCTGAACCTGGGATTGGGGCTGGCCCTGGTCTTCCGGCTGATCTTGATTGCGGCGGCCCAATGGGTGCTGGACTTCTGGCCGCTGCAGCTGCTGGCGGCGGGCTATCTGCTGTGGCTCTGTGTCACCAACTTGAGGTCCAGCGAGGCTGAACCAGGGGATCCAGAGCCCAGCGATGACTCCGCAGCTGATGGAGCGGTCAAGGGGCTCTCGGGGGTGGTGGTCACCCTGGCCCTGACGGATTTGGCCTTTTCCCTCGACAGCGTGGCGGCGGCGGTGGCGGTGAGCGACAACCTGCTGTTGGTGATGATCGGCGGAGTGCTCGGGGTGGTGGCTCTGCGGCTGACCTCCGTGCTGTTTATCCGCTGGCTTGAGGTCTATCGCCACCTCGAAGCGGCTGGTTATCTGGCCGTTGGCCTGGTGGGGATCCGTTTGCTGCTGCGTCTGGTGGCGCCGCAAGTGGTTCCTCCGGAATGGGGGCTGTTGGCGGTCGTGGCCCTGCTCTTTGCCTGGGGCTTCTCCCAGCGCGTCCCTGAGGAGGCCGAGGGTTAGAGCCGATGCGCGTTGAACTGCGGCAGGCCGGCAGCAACCAACTGATCGACCGTCTCGAGCTCGAGGAGGTGCCCCAACCCGGGCGCTGGCTGGAGCTCCCCGAGCGGAGTTATCTGGTGCTGCAGCGCCACCACCGCTACCAGCTGCGCGGCGGGCGCTACGAGCTCAGCTCCATTGCCCTCCAGGTCAAGGCCCAGCGCCGCCCTGCGGATGCGCGCTGGTGGCAGGGGCAATGGGTCATCGGTGACCCCAGTTGTCAGTTCAATGCCCGCTCACCGCTTCTGCGTTGCGCGGTGCTGCCGTCGGGTCCCTGTGAGCGCTGCGCCCACCACAGCCTGCGCGGCGAGGGCTGATGGAGGGGCTCTGGCATCGGGGAATCGTGGCCAGAGGCCATGGCGTGGCCTCGGGGTGGGCCAGCGACAGTCCCTATCCCGCTGGAACGATTGCCCTGCAGTCGCCATTTTTTCTGCAGGGCGGCTTGGACCTCTCGGACTGTGTCCAGGGGACGATCAACCTGGACTTCCCAGGCTGCCGTTGGGTCTTACGCCACCCCGACTACTGCTTTGAGCAGTTGGCGTGGACACCGCTGCACCCGCCTGAGACCTTCTCGTTTTGGCGGGTGCTCCTGCGTCAGCCCTCGAGCGCCGCGGTCGAGGGCTGGATCTACCACCCGCACCCCGAGACCAAGGTTCGCCACTTTCAGCGGGACGGCCGCCTGGAGCTCCTGGCTCCCCGCTTGCCGGAGCTTGCGACGGGCGCAGCCCTTGAGTTGGCCGTCGATCCTGCGCGCTGCCGCCCCATCCCGGTTGCTCGTCTTCGGGCACGCCTGCTGGAGTTCCTGAAATTTCGGGTGCTGGCGGCACAAGAGACGTTTTTCCTGCAGGAGCTGCCCGTTCTGCGGCGCTGGCTTGATCAGTCCTGGCCAGAAGCCTCGGTGCTGAGCGATCAGGAAGTGCAGCTCACCCTGGATCAGGCCAGGCAGCTGTACACCGAGTCCTGAGCCGTAGGGTGAAGCTTCGCGAGGTTTGCTTATCTCCTCCCCCGATCGTTCTCTCCGGCAGCGTCGTCGGCCGGCTCCGGTGAAGCGGCTGTCGACCAGCGCTTCTGCAACAGCGGAGGCCCCCGCGGTGTTGCCGCCTGTCGATGAGGAGCAGCTGGCGGAGTCCCCGTTTACGGCACTGGGGCTCGGGCGTCCGATCGTTGAGGCCGTGCTGCAGAAGGGCTACAGCCAGCCCTCCTCCATTCAGCAGCAATGCATCCCGGCGGTTCTGGCGGGCCGCGATGTGATGGCAGCGGCCCAGACCGGCACCGGTAAAACCGCCGGTTTCACCCTGCCGATGCTGGAGCGCCTGCGCCATGGGCCCCACGCCCGCGGGCGAATTGTTCGTTCCTTGGTGCTGACCCCCACCCGCGAGCTGGCGGCCCAGGTGGCCGACAACGTCAAGGCCTACTCCCGGCACCTGGACCTGCGCAGCGATGTGGTCTTCGGCGGGGTCAAGATCAATCCCCAGATCACCCGGCTGCAGGCTGGCGCCGATATGTTGGTGGCCACGCCGGGCCGCCTGATGGACCTGGTGCAGCAGGGGGCGATCAGCCTGGATCGCGTCGAGATCCTGGTGCTGGATGAAGCGGATCGGATGCTCGACATGGGCTTCATCCGCGACATCCAAAAAATCCTGCGGCTGCTGCCGGCGAAGCGCCAAAACCTGCTGTTCTCGGCCACCTTCGAGACCTCGATTCGTCGCTTGGCGACGGGTCTGCTCCATGAGCCCGTCCAGCTTCAGGTCACCCCCGAAAACCGCACGGCGGCAACGGTTGAGCACATCCTTCACCCTTGCGATATGGCGCGCAAGCCGGATTTGCTCTGCCATCTGATCGCCAGCAATGACTGGCAGCAGGTGCTGGTCTTCTCCCGTACCAAGCACGGTGCGAATCGCGTCGCCGACAGGCTCAGTGCCGAAGGCATGGCGGCGGCGGCGATCCATGGCAACAAGAGCCAAGGGGCCCGCACCCGTGCCCTGGCGGGGTTCAAGAGCGGCGAGCTGCGGGTGTTGGTCGCCACCGACATCGCCGCCCGCGGCATTGACATTCATCAGCTGCCCCATGTGGTGAATCTCGACCTGCCCAACCAGGCCGAGGACTACGTCCACCGCATCGGCCGCACCGGTCGGGCGGGCCACAGCGGCCATGCCGTCTCCCTGGTGGCCGCTGAAGAGCATGAGCTGCTGCGGGCGATTGAACGCCTGACGGGCAAAAAGCTGCCCAAGCAGGAGATCCCGGGCTTTGAGCCCACGGTGCTCTCGGCTCCCCCGCTGGACCTGAGCGGCGGGCGCGGCCGCTCGAGCCGTGGTGGTGGTGGCAACCGCGGTGGTGGCAATCGCGGCGGTGTCAGCCGCAGCGGACGTCCCGCGGCACGCTCCTCCTCCCGCCGCCCTTGAGCCGGCGTGGGCTTTGATCCCAGGCGCTGGTCCGCAGAGCCGCGCCCGCAGCAGCGGGTCACGAGCAATGTGGACGCGCTGCTCCAAGAGAACGAAGCGCTGAGGCGTGAGGTGCGTCAGCTCCGCCGGCAGTTGGAGCACCTCCGCCAGCGACCGGAACCCAGCCGCCAGCATTGGCGGCCACCCCAAGCGCTGGTGTCCTCTGCTCAGGTGGAGCGCTGGGGTGCAGCACTGGCCGAGCAGAAGGGCTGGGCCGTTCTGCGCCAAAGCGGCCTGCAGGAGATGATTGAGCAGCTCAACCGCAGCAGCTTTCTGCCGCAGTTGAACCTGCAGCAGCGCCTTGACCATCTGGTGCCGGGTCTGGGACGGGATCTCTATGCGGCGACGGCCAGCCTGCTCAACAAAAAGCGCTGCGCCGTTTTGGCGGCCTTTGCCCTCTACGGCGTCAGTGCGATCGAATGGCTCGACGACGACCCCCAACGGGTTGTGCTGGAACTGCGCCAGCGGCAGAGGACCAGCAACCACAACAACAACCGCAGGACGCGCAGCGATCAGCGCCGCACGGACCGCCAGCACCAGTCGACCGATCAGGGACGGGACCCCCGCCGGGTGGCGGCCCTCTCGGTGCTGGGGTTGGAGTGGGGGGCCTCCAAACAGGCGATCAAGCAGGCCCACCGCCGGCTGGTGAAACAGCACCACCCCGATGTGGGCGGAACCGCGGAGGCGTTTCGGCGGGTGAACGACGCCTATCAGTTCCTGGTGGCCTAGTCCCCTAGGCGGTCGCCCGGCACCACGCCGAGTTGTTGCAGCAGCTGGGTGCCGTGGCTGGCGCTCTTCCCCTCCAGCTGGGCCTCGCGAATCAGCAGGGGACAGCCGGAGCTGGCCACCACCAGTCCGGTGGAGTCGACGCACTCCAGCACGGTCCCGGGGGTATGGCTGGACCCTTCGCCTGGATTCAGCCCCCAGCGTTCGGCCAAGGCTTTGGCCTCCGGGCTGAGTTCAGCGGTGAGACGTTTGATCAGGGGTTCAGAGGAGAGCACCTTCAGGCGCTTGCCCTTCCAGCTGCTGCTGGCGCCGGGGTAGAGCCCCATCACCTTGCGGTGGACGGCCAGGGCTGAGCCGGACCAATCGATCTGGAAATCCTCTTTGGCCAGCATCCGGGCGTAGGTCATGCCCTCCTCCGGCTGGACCCGCACGCCCAGCCGCTGCAGGCGTTCCTGTTCCGGGCCGGGTCCAGCGGCTTCGATCTGGGGTAGGGCTTCGACCAGGAGCTCGCCGGTGAGCTGGGCCAGTCGTTCGGCCAGCTGGTGGGCGTTCTCCCGGAGGCCGATGGGAATGGCGCGCTCCAGAAGCACCGGTCCGGTGTCGAGCCCCTCCTCCATCGCCATGATCCCGACGCCGGTTTCAGCGTCGCCTTCGATCAGGCTCCATTGGATCGGGCCTGCGCCGCGCCAGCGGGGGAGCAGTGAGCCATGGCCGTTCCAGCAGCCCAGGGGTGGTTGCTGCAGCACCTCACGCGGGAGGATTTGGCCAAAGGCAACCACGACGTAGACATCGGCCCCCAGTTCGGCAAGTTGTTGTTGACATTCAGGGTCCTTGCGGATCCGCTCTGGCGTGAACACGGGGATGCCGAGTTCCATGGCCCTGGCCTTCACGGGGGAGGGCACCAGTGCCTTGCCGCGCCCGCGCCTGCGGTCCGGTTGGGTGACGACACCGACTAGCTCATGTCCGGCGTTGACCAACGCGTCGAGGCTGACGGCGGCGTAGGCCGGGGTACCCCAAAACAGGATCCGCATCGCTTGCCCTTAGGCCTCGCCGGTCACCGAGAGACCCTCCACCCAGACCATCGGGCAGAGCCCGTCGGGGGTGACCTTGGCCTCGCCCTCGAAGCCGACAATCGCGTTAAGCACCTGGCGGATATCGCCGGCCACGGTGGCGGCATCGATGGAGCGGGCTTCGCCGCCCTTGATCAACCAGCCGTCGAAGGGCAGGGAGAAGGAGCCTTGGCTGGCCTTGACCCCGGCATGCAGGGCGGAGAGGGAGTCAATCCAGATGATTGGCTGATCGGCCTTGAACCGATCGAGACCGCTCTGGCCGCCGCTTGTGCCGGGGGTGGGGCCAATCTCAAACCAGTCGGGACCGACAGACACCTTGGCCCCGAGACCGGCGTGGCCGGTGGGGGCCACCCCAAAGGCCCGGGCCGTGGCCTCGGAGTGCAGGAAGTTCTTCAGTACTCCCCCCTCCAGCAGCGACAGCTTGCGGGTGGGCGTTCCCTCTCCATCGAAGTTGGAGGCGCCAATGTTGCCGGGGTGCAGGCCGTTGTCGTCGATCGAAAGGAAGGGCACCGCCAGGCTCTGGCCGATGGAGTCCTTCTGGCTGAGGCTGACCCCGTCCAGCACCGAGCGGGCGTTGAAGAGGTTGCTGAAGGCGCCGATCAGATCGAGGAAGGCCTCGGGACTGAGCACACAGGTGTAACGGCCGGTCTCCACCGGGGCGTAATCCAGGTGGCTGATGGTGCGCTCGGCGGCCTCGTCAATGCAGCCGGCAATGTCGAGGTCTGAGGCGCCGTAGGCCAGGCGTACGGCACCGGAACTGCGCGGTTTGCGGCCGCTCTCCTCGGCCCGGGCGTAGAGGTAGATGCTGGCGGTGGTCAGCTGCTGCTGACGGCAGGCCCCATCGCTGTTGAGGTAAATCCGTTCGCTGCTGCGCTCGGCCAGTCCGTTGTAGGGAACGGTGCTGATCGCCAGGTGGCGTCCGAGCAGATCATGCTCTGCGGCCTTGAGCTGCTCGAGCAACTTGAGGATGCCCTGGGGCTGATGCAGCGGTTGATCCAGGGCCGTCAGCGGTGCTGTGGCCAGGGGTGAGAAGGCAGGCGTCTCTTCGGCGTTCCCGAATGCCGCGGCATCCCGGGCACCGGAGAGGGCTCGCTCCAGTCCGCTTTGGGAGAGGTCCGAGGTGCTGGTGGTGCCGACCAGCCCTTCACTGTTCCAGACACGGATCGTGATCGAACTGCGCTGGGCCCCCTTGAGTTGCTTGGGTTCGCCGCGGTCGACCTGCACGGAGGTGTCGGTGCTGCAGGCCGCGCCGAGGTCCCACTGGCGGATGCCGTGCAGCTGGGCGATTCCCTCGAGCTGGCTGCGCAGCTGTTCGGCGTTGAGGCTTTGGTTGGTCTGGCTCATCTCAGCGGCCCCCCACGGTGATGGAGTCGACCTTGATGTGGGGTTGTCCGACGGTGACAAAGATGCTGCCGCTGACCGAACCGCAGAAGCCTGCGGCTAGCTCGAGGTCGTTGGCGCACATCGAGATGCGCGGCATCACTTCCTTGGCCTCGCCGATCAAGGTGGCGCCCTTCACCGGTTTGGTGAGCTTGCCGTCTTCGATCAGGTAGCCCTCCTCCACGGCGAAGTTGAACTGACCGGTGGGTCCGACACTGCCACCGCCCATGGACTTGCAGTAGAGGCCGCGGTCCACCGAGGCGATCAGGTCCTCCGGTTGATGGGGCCCCGCCGCGATGTAGGTGTTGCGCATGCGGCTGGCGGCGGCGAAGGTGTGGCTCTGGCGCCGTCCGCTGCCGGTGCGGGCATGGCCCGTGCGCAGTTCTCCAGCGCGGTCACTGAGGAAACGCTTGAGGACACCGTTCTCGATCAGCACGGTGCGTTGGGCCTCCAGTCCCTCGTCATCCATCGAGAGGGAGCCAAAGGCGCCGCCCGTCAGCCCTTCATCGATGGCGGTGACGGCTTCATGGGCGATCGTCTCGCCGACCTTCTCGGCAAAGGGGGTGGTGCCGCGCTCCACCTGGGTGGTTTCCAAGAGGTGGCCGCAGGCCTCGTGGAAGATCACTCCACCGAAGCGGTTAGCCAGCACCGCTGGCATCTGGCCGGCCTCGACGTAGTCGGCGTAGAGCATGTTGCCGGCACTCGTACAGACCTCATCGGCGGCCTGGGCGACATCCCACTGGCGCAGATCGTCTGGGCTGTCGGAGGTGCCGTAGCGGCGTCCGACGCCGGCCCGGTGATCACCATCGGCGGCCAGGACATTGAGGCCAACAGATTGATGCAGACGGATGTCCCGGCCAAAGGTGCCGTCACTGGCGGCCACCATCACTTCCTGCCAGTCCCGGGCATAGCTGCCCCGGCGGGCCTGGAGATGCTTGCCCTTCTGCTGCAGCTGGGCCGTTCCCTCCAGCAGCTTCTGGGTGCTCTCGGTCAGCTCAGGGCAGCTGCTGAGCCAGAGATTTTTCTCCAGGGCGAAATCCCTGAGGGCCGGTAGACCTTCGAAGCCGCTGAGCCCCGTTCCGTCCAGGTCCAGTCCCAACATCCCGAGGGCTTGGGTCAGCGCCGTCGTCAGTCCGGCCTCGCTGAGGTCGTTGGTGCTGACAAAGCCGTCCCGCTGGTCCCGAAACACCCGGATGCCAGCTCCCATGCCGAAGGCCGGCGTCACGCTCGTGATGGTGTCCTGTTCGGCCAGGACACCGAGGTGATCGGTCCGCTCCAGGAAGATCTCAACGAGATCGGCGCCGGCGGCTTTGCCCATCGCCAGGAGTGATTCCAGGCGCGGGCTCCAGCGCTGATCAAAGGGGCCGAGTAACAGCTCAGCGTGGGACGGGATGGAGGCAATCACGCGGGTTGTTGACGGTTGGGCATGGATGGCAGCGGGCCATCACGGTCCTAGCAAGAAGGCCCTGGCCAAAGCGACCAGGGCCTAACCCCCTACGGGGAACTGCGAATGACGCAGGAATCAGCGAACGGCGGGCTGGTAGTTCTCGCTGCGGATGGGGTTCGTGAAGAACAGCTTGGCCATCTCGGCACCGTTGGCGACCCAGTAGGGCAGCTTGCGCAGAACCTTGAGGGGAGCTGGGGCGTTGCCTTCATCAGCAGCGCTGAGTTTGTCGTTGTTGCGCACCAGGCGCTCAAGACGCGTATAGAACTTCGGATGGTCGACGTTCAGGACCACGGGGAAGACCCGCGCGGTGGTCTCGTTGGTCTTGGCGATGACGTACTTGTCGTACTCGCGGGCATCGAGGCCGAGGGCTTCGTAGAACTCCTTGCGAGCCACGTCCCGGACGTACATCGTCGCGAACACGGCCAGCAGGAAGAAGCGACACCAGAGGCGAGCACGCAGGCCGGTGACGCTCTTGGGCTGCGCCTTCATCAGGGCATCGAAGAAGTCGCCGTGTCGGTTCTCGTCTTGGCACCAGTTCTCGAAGAAGTTGAAGATCGGGAAGATCTTGCTGTCGGGGTTCTTCTCGAGGTGGCGGAAGATGGCGATGTAGCGCCAGTAGCCGATCTTCTCGCTCAGGTAGGTGGCGTAGAAGATGTATTCGGGCTTGAAGTACGTGTAGGCCTTGTTGGCGGTGAGGAAGCCGAGGTCGAGCTGCAGACCGAAGTCGCTCATCGACTTGTTGAGGAAGCCAGCGTGGCGGGCCTCATCGCGGGCCATGTGAGCGAAGCACTCGGCCAGCAGCGGGTTGCGCTCTTTGATCCGACGGCTCAGTTCCTTGTAAAGCAGGAATCCGGAGAACTCGGAGGTGCAGCTCTGCTCGAGGAACTCGACGAAGACCTTCCGGGTCTCGGGATCGAGTTTGTCAGCGGCGCCTTCGAACTCCTCGTTGCGAACGAAGTGATGGCGGTTGTAGTCCTTGCGGAACTCCTCGCAGATGGCTTCCAGCTCATCGGCGTTGGGGCTGAGGTCCATGGCAGCCATGGCCTCGAAATCCGTGGTGTAGAACCGCGGAGTCAAGATTGTGTCCTTCACCGGATCCTTCGTGGCCGGTGCATTGGGCGTGCCGATGGCTGTTGCGGCGTCAGATGAGGCAACGGCGGTGGGAGGCACCATCGGGCGGCTTGAACGGAGCAAAACCCATCGTAGGCGGCTTTGGTGCCAGCCCGTTGACGGGCTTCATCACTCGCAGGTTTAGTTGGCCCCGAGCCATTTCTGACCATTCAGACGCTGCACCAGCCGTGAGACCAGCAGCGCCTGGGTCATTTTTTTCTCGTCAATCAAAAATGACTCCAGCAGGCTCGGTTCGCTGCCGGCTTCAGCCAGGGCGATGGTTTTGGCCGAGCTGATGGAGTCGCTGGTGAAGCAGAGCCAGAAGCGTCGTCCATTGGGGAGGCTGCCCTTCACCTGCCAACAGCTGCTGCCGACCACGGGCATGGGCCCCTGCTCAAAACTCAGGTTGCAGTCGCTGGGGCCGCCGTAGGCCTCGATTTCCTTGGCCAGAGCCGGAATCAGCAGATTCGGGACAAACTCCGCGAAGGGCTTGTCTTCCGGGGCCGGAGGTTTCGCCGCCTTGGCTGGCTTGGCGTCTGCGGCGCTTGCTGCGGGTTGGGCGGAATCGGTCACCGGCGCAGGCCTCAATCCAGACGTTGGCTGAACTTTAGGGAGTGCTCACCACTCCTCTGAGCTGCTGCTTCCCCAATCGTCAGGATCGGGGCTGCTTGCCGCAGGTGGGGGTGTCGCGCTGGCGCTGCTTTGGCCGCGCCGGATGACGCGAAAGGGAACTGACACCGTTGGGGCGGGATCGGCGGCCCCGCGGCTGGGGCCAGCCCAGGCGGTTTGCGGACGTTCTGGCTCAGTTTCGGCCCCCCAGTCCTCCCGCTCGGGCGCTGCTCGCCGCGGGCGCTCTTCAGCTGGCGGGCTGAATCCCGCCCAGGACTCGGGCTCAGGGCGGCGGCGAACGGAGCGGCGGGGCAGGATTTGCGGTCCTCCGCCCTGCAGAGCCAAGGCTGCCCCGGCCGCGCTGAGGCCAGCCCCCAGGCTGGATGCCCCGGCGATCCAGAGGCCCAGGGGCAGGGCGGGTGAGGTCCAGGTGAGGACGCGCACGGCCACCGCTGGCTTGGGGTTCACCGCTCCCACGACAAGGGTCGCCAGCAATGGCGAGAGCAGCGGCAGCAGCAGGATGCGTTTCAACACAGGGGCGATGGAGTGCCTCAGGGCTGGATCGGACCGGTCCAGCGCTGCAGCTGACCGAGCTCATAACCGAGGCAATCGAACACGCGGATCACCAAAAAGTCCACCATCTCATCCAGGGATGTCGGCTGGTGATACCAGGCGGGGGCGGGGGGGCGATCCGCGCTCCCGCCTCCGCCAACGTGGTGAGGTTGCGCAGGTGGATCAGGTTCCAGGGGGTTTCCCGCGGACAGATCACTAGCGGCCGGCCTTCCTTGAGATGGACATCCGCGCAGCGCTCCATCAGATCGGTGGCGACCCCTGAGGCGATTCGCCCGACGGTTCCCATGGAGCAGGGAAGGATCACCATCCCGCGGGTGCGGTGGCTACCACTGGCGATGGCCACGGATTGATCATTCCAGCGGTGGCAACGCAGCTCCCCGCTGCTGCAGCCAAGGCGTTCGCGCCAGAAGGCTTCCTGGGCGGATGGCTCGCTGGGGACACGCACACCAAGTTCGGCTTGCCAGACGCCGATCGCTCCGCGGCTGACAATCAGATCGACGGATTCCCCGGCTAGAAGCAACAGCTGGAGGGCCCGCTCGGCCAGGGGTTGAGCACTGGCTCCGGAGACGGCCAGAACGATGGGCAGCGGCGCTGCCTGGGCGCTGCTGTCGCTCAACGCTCAGTCCTCGCCGTCCGCGTCAGTGTCGCTGGAGTCGTCGGGGCTGAACTCCTCGTAACCCTCGGGCAGGACCACGGCCAGATCGATCTGATGCCGCAGGACATCGACCTTTTGGATGGTGACTTCCACCTGGTCGCCCAGCATGTAGGCGCGGCGGTTCTTGCGACCCACCAGCTTGTTCTGACGGGAGCGGTACTCGTACCAGTCGTCCTTCAGGGAGCTGACGTGCACCAGGCCCTCGACGTGCGACGGAGGGACTTCAACGAAGAAGCCATAGCTCTGTACGCCGCTGATGGTTCCGGTCAGGGTTTGGCCCACAAGCGGTTCGGCTTGACGGGCCTGGGCCATGGCCAGGGCGTCGCCCTGGAGTTCGCTCACAAAGCGGCCGCGCTCGTTCAAGCGATGCAGCAGTGCTCCTGTGAGGGCCTCCTCGACGGGGGAAAGCTGGCTGGCGGTGAGCAGGGGCCAGTCGATCACCCCATGGCTTTCATCGGAGGTGATGTCGACGCGGGTTTTGTGCCGCACGGAGGGACGATCTTTCCCCTCACTCATCAACAGCACCAACAGGTGCTGGTTCCAGAGGTCGGCGTAGTGCAGGGCCGCACAGCACCAAGGGGCGTAGGCCTTGTCCTCTGCGGCCAGGGTGTTGCTGCCGGGCTCTGCACTGAGGCTGACGGGTTTCAGGGGGTCCCGCAGTTGCTGTTGCAGCACCCGGGCGCGGTCGCTGGCGGCGAAGGCCACGGCCAGCTCCTGGGCGCTGGCGTTGCCATCGGCGGAGAGTTCCAGGGGGATCTCGAGGGCCAGAGCGGCTTTGGCCACGTCGTTGAGGGCCTCGGCATCGGGCGCACCATTGAGGGCATAGATCGCCGGGAGCTCCAGAGCGGCCATGTGGCGTCCCAAGGCCCGGTGAGCCTGGAGGACCATCTCCCGCAGCAAACCGGCGGTGGAGAGGGCTGGATCCAGCTGAACCATCCAGCCCTGGCGGCGCTCATCCGGCTCGGGAATCGCTAGCTCCGCGAGCCCCTCCAGGTTGGGGATGCCCAGGTCCAGATCAATCGAGCCCTGGCTCAGGCGGTTCTGCCGGAGGGTCTGGGCCAGGGCGATCAGCTGCTCCAGCAGGGGCAGTTGATCCTTGAGCCCCTTCAGGGCGGCAGGGGTCGTGCGCGCCTTCGGTTTGCGATCGGCCAGGGCCTGCAGGGCTTTGGTGTCAACCAGCCCGTCGGCCGAGATGGTGCTCCGGCAGAAGCGAAAGTGCTCCAGCTGCCCTTCGGCGTTGAGATCGAGGGCCACCGAGAGGGCCGCAGCGGGCGTTCCGGTTTTGAAGGCCGCTGCTTTGGTGGTGGCGCTGGGCAGGTAGGGCAGCCAGCTTTCACCGACGCAGAGCGCTTCACTCCGCTCCCGCAGGAAGAGTTCCAGGGCGCTGCCAAAACCCACCCGTTCAGCAATGGCAGGGGCGTGCACCCAGAGCCGCTGGCCGTTCTCCAGGGATTCCAGGGAGACCGCTGGCAGGAGTGGCGCTTCAGCACTGCCCCAGAGCTGCAGCACCAGGGTGGGTAGAGCGCTCAAGTCATCCCGGGATTTGAGGTCGAGGGCCTTGGGCGTGCTCTTCGGTGCGGCCGGCAGCTCCCGCAGACCGTGTTTGGTCAGCAGCAGATCCAGATCAGCCTCCGGTCCGGCATTGACCGCAAGGCTGCGGGCGACGTGGCCCTCGGGGGCGAGTTGCCCGACGGGGTAGCGATCGACCTTGACCTCCACCACGGCTTCGGTGGCGGGTTTGAGATGCTCGCTATCTCCGGCCGGCAGGTTGATGGCCGTCAACAGACGGTCGTCCAGGGGGACCGCCACCAGGAGGTCGTTTTGCTGCTCCACCTGGGCCAGGAGGCTGGTGGTGTTGCGCTGCAGGATGCATTGCACCCCGCCCTCCGGTGAGCGCCGACGCCCGCCCTCACGGGTAACCCGAACCAGGACCCGGTCACCGTTCCAGGCGTGGTTGAGCTGGTTGTCGCGGATGTAGATGTCTTCTCCGCCGTCCTCGCGCAGGGCGAAGCAGAACCCTTTGCTGCTGCAGCGAAGCCGGGCTTCGATCAGGCCCTCGTCCTCGACGCGACTGATGCCCTCGTCGGCTTCCTCGAGCACCCCAGCGCGGGCGAGGGCAGTGAGGGCGATGCGCAGCTGTTCCTTGTCGGCCTTGGTGCTCAGGCCCAGTCCTTTCTCAAGCTTGCTGAGGCTGAGGGGCTCCTGCTGCGGGAGCTGCTCGATGAGGTCCGCGACCGTGAACTTCATGGCTGTTGGGGTGGGCTTCTGCGGAGCGGACAAGCCCAAATGAGGTGGTGGTTCTGCGTGCCCCAGGCATCACTTGAAGACGGCCAACGCCTTCGAGTGCTGCTGAAGCCTCACCATCCTACTCAGCGTCCTGGGCGATTTCCTCGGTTTCGTCGTCCTGGCCGGCTTTTAAGAGCAGACGGCCGCCGATCACGAGAAAACCCACTGAGGCGGCCAGCTGCAGGGCATCGGTCGGGATGACGGCGGAGAGGGACCCCCCGGCGCCTGCCCCCAGCAGGCTGGCGAGAACCAGAGCGCTGGCACTGCCGGCGAAGACGGCGCCGCTGCGGCTCGAGGTGCCGCTGATGGTGACGATCGCCAGTTGGGTCTTGTCGCCCAACTCGGCCAGGAAGACCGTCAGGAAGGTTGAGGCCAGGAGAGGGAGCTGCATGGCAATCAGGCCAGGGGGAACATGCTGACGGCGGCCTGCCGGCCGAGCCAAAGACCGAGGGCGATCATCAAGATCCCGGCCAGGCGTTCGAGTTGACCGGGGGGCAGGACCCGCGAGAGCCAGCGCCCGAGGACGACCCCCACCAGGCTGGAGCTGATCAGGGCTAGGGAGGCGCCAATAAAGACCAAGACCGGACGGCCTGATTCCGCCGAGAGCAACAGCGCAGCCAGTTGGGTCTTGTCGCCCAACTCGGCGAGGAAGACGGTGGTGAAGGTCGTCAGGAAGACCGCGCCAAAGCTGGCGGCCTTCTCCTCTTTTTTGGATTGCTGTTGCGTGGATTCCGGTTGAGGCGTGTCGCTGCTCGGGGCGGACTCAGGCATTAGGGCTGGCGATCGTTGTCTTCAGCGGGCTGGCGGATCGCCTGCTCGAAACGCTTCATCACGATGCCACGACCGCCGTGTTCGCAGCGGATCTGCTGCCGGCAACAGGCGATGGCGAAGTCGTTGGCCTCCTCGGAGGGCACGTCGAATAGCTGGGCCAGGTTTTCGACGCGGCAGAAGACCGGCCGTTCGTCGTAGATGCGGCAGGTACTGGAGCCGGTGTCGAAGTGGATGCACCAGCCGTCGGGCCCCACCATCGAGAGATAGAGCTGCTGCTGCTCCTCGTCCAGCGCGTCGAGGGCTTCATTGCGCTCCCCGGGGTCCAGGCGGCAGCAGGAGCCGCAGCCGCTGATGCAGCGCCACTGAAGGGTCTCAGCCATGGTTCATCCCCCAGGCGCTGTGACAACCCGTCACAGGAGCGATCCCTGCGGGGGCGGCGTCGGCCCGTCTGCTTTTAGGCTGCTGCAAACACGTGCAGCTCCCGAGCCGTTCTCCCATGGGAATCGACTTCCACCTGATCGCCAACTTCGCTGCCCTGTTCCTGATCACCCTGGTCGGCCCGGCCGTGATCTTCATCCTCTTCTACCGCCGCGGCGCCCTCTGATCGGAAGGGTCTTAGGCCTCCGCCACATCGACACGCTCGGCCCCCTGGAGGTTCTCTTCAGGGGGCTTTGTTGTCTCTAGGCCGCCAGTCCCATCGCCCTGGCTGCGTCTTGAACCAGGGCTTTCACATAGGGGTGTTCCGCCTTCGGGTGATCGATCTGAAGGGCTTCCAGCCGGCCCTGCTGGGCTTCGCCCCGGAGTTCCTCCCCATCGGCGTTGCGAATCACCACGGCGTTGCCCTCCCGCCGCACCCAGTAACTGCGCTCCTGGCGTTGGAGCACCAGCGCTTCTCCGCTGCTGGGGCGGATGCCCACCACCTCGAGTTGAAGGCTCTCTTCGCCGTTCCAACGGTTGAGCCTGAGGTGATAGGCCACATCCACCTGCTTCGGCAGCAGATGGCCAACCGCTCCCCAGCGCCAGGCCATGGCCCGCACCCGCGCTTCGCCCTGGCGCAGGCTGAGCTGAAGGTGACCACCCCGCAGCTCCCGCTGTTGGCTGATCGTGCAGCCACAGCTCCAGAAGAGTGGGGTGGGATTGCCAATGCCGAAGGGCTCCAGCCGTTGCAGCTCTCGCCAGAGGGGCCGGTTGATCTGCTCCAGCTTCAGCAGGGCCTCGGGCATGACCAGCTGCAGGCCCTCCCGCTCGCGCCAGACCTGCGCCAGGTCGTTGAGCCGTTCATGCAGGGCCGTGACCCGCTCGGCCTTGACGGTGAAGCCCCCGGCGGCGGGGTGGCCACCAAACCGCTCCAGCAGCTCACCGCAGGCCTGGAGGGCGGCATCGACGGCAAAGCCCTTGGGCGCCCGCACCGAGGCCCGCATCCGGCCATCCCCCTCGGCGGCCAGCAGGGCGACGGGGGTGCCGTAGTGCTCGACCAGACGGGCCGCCACGATGCCAATCACGCCGTGATGCCAATGGCTTTGGGCCAGCAGTAGGAACGGACTGCGCTGGTCTCCATCCGCTTCGGCCAGGGCCCGTGCCTCCGCCTCGATGGCATCACAGAGCTCCCGGCGTTGGCGGTTCCAGCTCTCGCATTCCCGGGCCAGTTCCAGGGCCTGCTCCGGGTCATCGGTGGTCAGCAGATCCACCACCAAGCGCGGATCCCCCAGCCGTCCGACGGCGTTGATCCTGGGGGCGAGTTGGAAGCCAACGGCACCGGCATCGATCGGCACATCGTCGAGACCGGCCACCTGCTGCAGGGCCTGGAGCCCCGGCAGCGGACTGTCCTTGAGCCGTGGCAATCCGTCCATCAACCAGCGGCGATTGACCCCCTGCAGCGGAGCCATGTCGGCAATGGTGCCGATGCAGAAGAGGTCCAGGGCCATGGCCAGAGCCTTGGCTGAGCGGTTGGCTTTGGCCAGGGCGCCGGCGAGGACGTAGGCCATGCCCACCCCGGCCAGGCCCCGGTAGGGGGAGTCCTCCGGGGTGCACTGCGGGTGCAGTAGGGCGCTGAGGGGCGGACGTTCCTCGGGAATGGTGTGGTGGTCGGTGACGATGACCTCGAGGCCGAGTGCCTGGGCGCGCTCGAGGGCTTCCCGTGCGGAGACCCCGTTGTCGACGGTGACCAGCAGTCGAATGCCCTCAGCGGCCAGCTCCTCCACCATCGAGACATTCAGCCCATAGCCATCGGCCTGCCGGCTGGGGATGGCCGCTTGCGGTTGCGCCCCTAACTGCTGCAGGACACCGATCAGGAGCGCCGTGCTGGTCATGCCATCGGCGTCGTAGTCGCCGCAGATCGCCAGGCGTTCGTTGGTTTTGCAGGCCTGCTTCAGGCGCTTGACCGCCAGGCCTAAGTCGGGGAAGTGGTGCTTGGGATCGGGGGCATCCGCGGGGTTCAGCAGTGCTTCGATCGCGGCAGCACTGCCAAAGCCGCGTCGGCTGAGCAGGGCAAGGATGGGCTCTGAGAGTCCCAGGGCCTGCACGTCGCCGGGGAGCTCCTCGAGGGCCACCGCAGCGGGAAGCTGCCAGTTCTGCTGCAGGCGCTGGTCGAACAAGCGTTGCTCTGGAGACTCGAGGAGCACGCTTGCGATTCGTCAGCTTGCATTCTGAGCCGTGAGCAGGCTCTGTCCAGGCCCTGGCGTCCAGCTCCCTTAGCCTCACCCCAGCATTCGGCAGCCCCTTGGTGCGACTGGCCCCCGAGGCTCTTCTTTGGGACGTGGATGGCACCCTCGCCGAGACGGAGCTGGATGGCCACCGCCTGGCCTTCAACCGCGCCATGGCCGAGGCGGGACTGCCCTTTCACTGGGACCCATCCACCTATCTCCCGTTGCTGCGGGTCACCGGTGGCCGGGAGCGGATGGCTGTGTTTTTGGAGCAGCAGGAGGGCTGTCGCCCAAGCGATGAACGGCTAGATGCCCTGCAACGCTCCAAGCAAGCCCACTACAGCCAACTGGTCGCAGCGGGTGAGATTCAGCTCAGGCCCGGTGTCCTGCGGTTGATGGCCGCTGCCGCGGCAGCGGGTCTGCCCCAGGCCATCGTGACCACCAGTGGTCGATCGGCGGTGCAGGCCCTGCTGGAGCGTCAGCTGCCGGACCACCGGAACTGGCTGGCCTTCTGGGTGTGCGGGGAGGATGTCAGCACCAAGAAACCGGACCCCCAGGGCTATCAACTGGCCTTGGAACGCCTGGGCTATGCCGCCGAGGGCGTCCTGGCCCTGGAGGATTCCGGCCATGGGGTGACTGCCGCCCATCGGGCCGGTTTGACGGTTCTGGCCACCCGCAGCGCCTCCAGTTCCCATGAACCGGCGTCCCATTTCGCGGCGGCAGCGGCGCTGCTGGATGGGCTGGGGGATCCCGATGTGCCCTGTCAGGTCCTGCGCGGCCCGGCTTGCCCTGAGGGCCAGATCACGCTGTCCTATCTGCAGCGACTGTTTCCAGGCGGATGACCCGGATGCCCATTCAGGCCACCCGCTTTGATCGCCTGCAGCGCCAGGGAGCGCAGTTGCTCTGGGGATCGTTTCAGGGAAGCTGGCGTCGCCGCAGTGCTGGCCTCCTCGCCCTGCTGTTCGGCTTCTATGCCGGCCAGAACGTCACCAGCTGGTGGCTGCAGACCATTGGTCAGCGCCCCTTGGTGGTGCTCTCGGTGGTCGTGCTGCTGGAGATGGTGGTGCGTCTGCGCACCCGAATCGTCCAGGGACGTCCGCCGTTGGGATGGCTCGTGCTCGACAACCTGAGGATCGGCCTGGTCTATGCCGTGGTCCTGGAGGCGTTCAAGCTGGGATCGTAATGATCGAATCAGTGGGGCTCTGCCGCTTCAAGTGAGGCGGCAGAGTCCGATTTAGGCCTGCGATCAGGCGTCGTCGCCGTCTTCTTCAGCCACGGGATAGACGAAGCCTTGAGCGCGGCCGCTCAGCACAGCCTTGCCGATGGAGAGAGCCTTCTGTGCTGCCACAGCAGCCTTGCCTTTCCAGGTGGCGTGGCGCTGGTTCCGCTTGCCCTTGGACGTTTTCTTCTTGGGAACAGCCATCCCGCTTACCTAGTCAGCCAAACCAAGATCTTCCCTTGTCGTCTTTCCTTTCGTCAAATCGCTAAGCTCCAGCCAACGACAGATTGATGTGAGCAGCGGCGCGTCTCCGAGTCAGCTAGCGCAGCAGGTGCCCTCATCCCAAGCGTCCCCCGCCCCTGAGTCCAGGCGTTCAGAGCTTTGGCGCGATCTCGGCATCAGCCGCCCAGCGCCCCCCAGCTACAGCCAACTGCTGACCCAACTGCGCAGCGGCAAGGTCAAGGAACTGTTGCTCTCCCCAGGCCGCCGGGAGGTCCAGGTGACCTACGCCGATGGCAGCCGTGCTGAGGTGCCGGTCTTCAGTAACGACCAGGTGTTGCTGCGAACGGCCCAGGAAGCCCAGGTGCCGCTCACGGTTCGCGACGACCGTCAGGATCGGGCCACCGCCAGCCTGGTCTCCAACGGTCTGCTGCTGCTGCTGCTCTTCGCGGGCTTGGCTCTTTTGATTCGTCGCTCCAGCCAGGTGGCGAACCGAGCGATGGGGTTTGGCCGCAGCAAGGCGCGGATGGCGGAACCGGAAGCTGCGGTGGCTGTGCGCTTTGAGGATGTCGCCGGCATCAACGAAGCCAAGGAAGAGCTGCAAGAGGTGGTGGCCTTCCTGAAGGAGCCAGAGCGCTTTACGGCCGTCGGGGCCCGCATTCCCAAGGGGGTGCTGTTGGTGGGGCCCCCCGGCACGGGCAAAACCCTGCTGGCCAAGGCCATTGCAGGTGAAGCCGGTGTGCCCTTCTTCTCGATGGCCGCCTCGGAATTTGTCGAACTCTTTGTGGGTGTTGGCGCCAGCCGGGTGCGCGATCTGTTCCGGCAGGCCAAGGAGAAGGCTCCCTGCATCATCTTTATCGATGAGATCGATGCCGTTGGACGCCAGCGGGGCGCCGGGATCGGTGGAGGCAATGACGAGCGTGAGCAGACGCTCAACCAGCTGCTCACGGAGATGGATGGCTTCGCCGAAAACTCCGGGGTGATCCTGCTGGCGGCCACCAATCGGCCCGATGTTTTGGATGCCGCGCTGATGCGTCCCGGTCGCTTCGATCGCCGGATCCATGTGGACCTGCCGGACCGCCGCGGGCGCGAGGCGATCCTTGCGGTTCATGCCCGCTCCCGACCGCTTGAGCCTGAGGTTTCCCTTTCGGATTGGGCCAGCCGGACCCCTGGCTTCTCCGGGGCTGACCTGTCGAACTTGCTCAACGAGGCAGCAATCCTGACGGCCCGGCGCGAGCGGCAGAGCATCAACGATGAGGCCATCAGCGATGCCCTTGAGCGCATCACGATGGGTCTCACGGCCGCGCCGCTTCAGGACAACGCCAAGAAGCGCCTGATTGCTTATCACGAAATTGGCCACGCCCTGCTGGCCACCCTGCTGCCGAAGTCGGACGACCTCGACAAGGTGACCCTGCTTCCCCGCTCCGGCGGAGTCGGTGGTTTTGCCCGCACGATGCCCGACGAGGAGGTCCTGGATTCGGGCCTGATCAGCAAGGCCTACCTGGAGGCGCGGATGGTGATGGCCATGGGCGGCCGTGCAGCTGAATTGGTCGTCTTCGGACCGAGCGAAATCACCCAGGGCGCCTCGAGTGACCTGGAGATGGTCAGCCGAATCGCCCGGGAGATGGTGACGCGCTATGGCTTCTCGGTCCTGGGTCCCCTATCCCTGGAGGGCGAGGGCTCAGAGGTGTTCCTCGGTCGCGATTGGTTGCGCTCAGAACCCCATCACTCCCAGAAAACCGGGAACCGCATTGACGCCGAGGTGCAGCAGCTGGCCCGCCGCGCCCTCAGCCAGGCGGTCTCCTTGCTGGAGTGCCGCCGGGAACTGATGGACGAGTTGGTCAATCTGCTGATCGAGCGCGAAACCATCGAGGGGCCTGAGTTCCGCGCTGTGGTCGAGCGGGCCGGCGAGCTAGGCGAAGCGAATATCGAGGCTGCGCAGGTAGGTCTGTAGGCCGGCGTCCTGAATCGGCAGCAGGTAGGCGGGCTGACCGCTTCCATTCACATGGGAATGCCAGTAGCCCGGTGGGGTGATGAAGGCACCACCGGCCTTCCAGTCGATCCGCTCGGGATTGCGGATGGTGCCATCGGCGTTGAGGTCGGTACCCACCAGGGTGTAGACCCCAGGCTGGCAATCGATGATCAGATCCAGGGCCACCGATTGATGGCGGTGGGGCGTTTGGGTTGCCCCGTCAGGAACGATGCCGTACATCGCCCAGAGCACATGGGTGACCGTGCGGGTGCTGGGTAGATCGCGGTTGGCCAGCAGCAGACTGATGCGGTTGCTGCTCGCGCTCCCCGGTTGCTGAGCCAGTTTGAGCAGCTCAGAGCGCAGCCATTCGGCGCGGTAGTGGGTGGCTTCGAAGCGCGGCTGGCTGGGCACGACCCCCAGGTAGCTCAGTAGGGGGGCGTCGTGCACCCAGTAGAGAACGCTGGTGCTGCTGGCCTCAAGCAACGGGGTGCCGCCTGAGGGCAGCACGAACAGATCGCCCTCGCTCCAGTGGATGCTGGTGTCCTGCTCGGCCTCACGGCCATGGCAGACGCCCGTGCCGGAGAGCACAAAGAAGAGGGAACTGGTGGCGCTTGCCGCGGCACGGACGCCCTCTCCAGCTTCGATGCGGATGAAGTGGGCCGCAAGGCCGGGGCTGGTGGCTGGGCCGGTGGTGCCTAATTCAGCGCTGAGGTCCAGCGGAATGATTCCACTGGGACCGCTGCCGTGGAGTTCAGGTCCCCAGCTGCGATAGGGGATCGGTTCGGTGAGACCCCTGCGGATCGGATTGGCCGCCTGTCGGTAATCAAACAGCAGGGCCTTGTCGGCCACAGGCGAGTTTTGGTTGGCCTCAGCCTGGACGCTGAGCCGAAGATCCGCTGATGGACGATCGGGGGTTTGAGTCATCGGGTGACACCAGGTCCAGGGAGAGGTGGCTCTGGGGCGAGCCTGCATGCATGAGTGGCTGGCTGCTGCAGGAATCGCTACAGCGCAGGATCAGCCCCCAGCGACGGCGGGGACGATGCTGACTTCGTCCCCATCCTTGAGGGGGGTGGTTTGGTTCTCGAGGAAGCGAATATCCTCGCTGTTCACGTAAACGTTCAGGAAGCGGCGCAGTTTGCCGGCTTCATCACAGAGGCGTCCCTTGAGACCGGGGTAACGGCCATCGAGCGCGTCAATCAGGCCATCGACGCTGGAGGCGTCCAGGGAGACGCTGGCCTCATCGTTGGTGAACTTCTGAAGGGGGGTCGGGATCAGGACCTGAACGGGCATGGCGGGGAGTGGAAGGGTGTGGACTGGCGGTCGGTCGTGATCAGGCCTGCGCTTGATCGGCCTGGGCTTGCTTCCAAGCGGTGTTGAAGGCGTCGAGTTGTGCCTCGATCGTGTAGGGCTTGCCAATGGCATCCACCACGGCCTCGGTGGTTTTGAGGCCGTTGCCAGTGATGTAGGCCACGGTGCGCTCTTCAGGATTGATCTTGCCCTGCTCCACCAGCTTCTTCAGGACGGCGATGGTGGTGCCGCCTGCGGTTTCGGTGAAGACGCCCTCGGTTTCAGCCAGGAGCTTGATGCCTTCAACGATCTCGGTGTCGTTGACGTCGGTGATGTTGCCGCCCGTGCGGTTGGCAATGTCAATGGCATAGGGGCCATCGGCCGGGTTGCCGATGGCGATCGACTTGGCGATGGTGTTGGGCTTCACCGGGGTGATGAAGTCGCGGCCCTCGCGGAAGGCGGTGGCGATGGGGTTGCAACCCTCGGCCTGGGCGCCGCTGAAGCGCACGGCCTTCTCCTCCACCAGTCCGCACTTGATGAATTCGTCGAATCCCTTGCGGATTTTCGTGAAGAGGGAGCCGGAGGCCAGGGGCGCGACGATGTGGTCGGGCAGTTCCCAGCCCAACTGCTCGATCACTTCGTAGCCGAGGGTCTTGGAGCCTTCGGAGTAGTAGGGGCGCAGGTTGATGTTGACGAAGCCCCAGCCGTAGGTGTTGGCCACCTCGGAGCAGAGGCGATTCACCTGGTCGTAGTTGCCCTTCACCGCCATCAGGGTGGGGTTGTAGATCAAGGTGCCCAGCACCTTGCCCAGCTCCAGGTCGCTGGGGATGAAGACGCAGCACTCCAGTCCGGCGTGGGCGGCAATGGCGGCGGTGGAGTTGGCGAGGTTGCCGGTGGAGGCGCAGCTGACGGTCTTAAAGCCCAGCTCGCGGGCACGGGTCAGGGCCACTGAAACCACCCGGTCCTTGAAGGACAGGGTCGGCATGTTGACGCCGTCGTTCTTGATATAGAGGCTCTTGAGGCCCAGGCGCTTGGCCAGGTTGTTGGCCTTCAGCAGGGGGGTGAAGCCGGTGCCGACATCGATCGGATCCCCTTCGATCGGCAGGAAATCGCGGTAGCGCCAGATGGAGGCCGGACCGGCTTCGATGGTGGCGCGGCTGACACGGTTGCGGATCGCCTCGTAGTCGTAGACCACCTCGAGGGGACCGAAGCAGACGTCCTCACAGACGTGACGTGCCCCAGGGTCATAGGCCTGGCCGCATTCCTTGCAGCGCAGTCCGGTGAAGGTCGGCCCAACGCTGGAGCGGGAAAGGGTTGCGGTCAAGTTCAGACCCTGAACGTTGGGACGAAATTAGCAGCGCCAATTCACCGGCAGGTTTAAACCCGACCTGCAGGCTCGGGTATCTCCAGGTTTGTCTTGAGATCCCCCGTGGCGGCTTGACCGGCCGGTTGTGCTGCCTAGTCTCGGCCAGGGATCGGCTCGGCTTGTGCAGGTATCGGTTCAAGGCCTCAAGCGGCTGTTGCGCTGGCTGGCCAGTGCTGCCCTGGTGCTGGGTTTGTTGGTGCTTCTGCCGCGCCTGGTGATCGAGGCGCAGTGGTTTGCGCAGTTCGATGCCCTCACTGTGGTGCTGCGCCGCTGGTTGTTTCAGTGCCTGGCCTTTGCTCTGGTCCTGGGGTTGGGTCTGCCGCTCCAGCTGCAGCAGCTGCGCCGCTGTTGGCGCCTGAGGCAGGAGGCCCCGCGCAAGCAGCTGCGGGAACGCCCCTTGGCGCCCCTCGCCAGCGGTCCGCTGGTGGCGGTCTTGACCGGCCTGCTCCTGCTGCTGGTGATGGGCCTGAGCTATCTGTTCCTGCAGGCCCGGGGCCTGATCCTGGATCCCTTTGGCGGTGAGGTCATCACCGGCCTCTCGGTCCTGGCGGATCTGCCGCCAGCACTGGTGCTCGGCCTGGCGGTGGTCCTGCTCCCCTGTCTGCTGCGTTGGCCCTACAGCACCCTGCGGATCAGCCTGGCGGCCGCCCTGGCCGGCTCGGCCACGGCCTGCGCCCGTGGTTGGAGCCTCTGGCTGCCGGGTCTGCTGGCCGTTCCGTTTGGCGAGGCCGACCCGCTGACGGGCTTTGACCTGAGCTTCACGGTGCTGCGCCTGCCGGCCCTGCACCTACTGGTCAGCCTGGTGATCGCCCAGGTCCTGATTGGATTTGTCGGCTGCCTCTGGCTGACTTTCTCGGAAGGGACCTCACTCACCGATCTGCGCTTTCCAGGGTTAAGCCGCGAGCAGCAACGGGTGCTGCAACCGCAGTTGGCGGTCTTGGCCCTGATGGCGGCCCTGAGTTACGGCCTCAGTCCCTTTGACCTGATGGTCGAAGGCAGTGGAGTGGCTTCGGGGGCTGGCTTTGTTGACTTGCACATTCGTCTTCCTCTGCGGCTGCTGTTGGCCCTGCTGCTGTTAATGAGTGGCCTGGGACTGTTGGCGCCGGTGCCCCGCTCCTGGTTTCGCCGCGCGGCGATGTTGCCCCTGCTGGTGTCCGCCTGCCTGCTGCCGATCGTGGAATGGGGTCTGGCTCCCCTGGTGCAGCGGGTCTGGGTGCAGCCCCGGGAGCTGCAACTGGAGACCCCCTATCTCAGGCGTGCCATCGCGGCGACGCGCCGGGCCTTTGGCCTCGAGGCCGTGCGGGAGTTGGATCTCGAGCCCAAACAGCAGCTCAGCGCCGCCGATCTCAAGAGCGCCGAGGGCACCTTGGCCAATGTGCGGCTCTGGGACAGCGGGCCCCTGCTGGAGGCCAATCGCCAGCTGCAGCAACTGCGGCTCTATTACGACTTCCCTTCCGCGGCCGTCGATCGCTATCCGCTGAATGCCGACGCCAGCGCCCTGGGCTCCCAACAGGTCTTGATCGCAGCACGGGAAATGGATTCCACGGCGCCGGCCAAGGGCTCCCGCACTTGGCTGAACCGTCACCTGGTCTTCACCCACGGCTACGGCTTCACGGTCTCGCCAGTGAACGTCTCCGGCAGCGATGGGCTGCCGCTGTATTTCGTCAAGGACCTGGGCCGCAGCGGCCGGGTTCAGGCCCTGCCCCAGCTGGGCCAGAGCCAGAAACGCGTGGAGCAGTTCTTGCCGGTGGGACGCCCGCGGCTCTATTTCGCCTCCGCTCCCGCCCCCTACGCGATTGCCCCCTCCCAGGTACGGGAGTTCGACTACCCCGAGGGCGATCTCAACGTCTATTCCCACTACGACGGGCAGGCGGGGGTGCCAATTCACGGTCCCCTGGATCGCCTGATGGCGGCGATCTACCTGAATGAGGTGCGGCTGCTCTTCACCGGCTCCCTGACCCCCTCCTCGCGCCTGCTGGTGCGCCGGCAGGTGAACGAGCGTCTGCAGGCCCTGGCTCCGTTCCTACGTTTTGAGAGCAAGCCCTATCTGGTGACGGCCCGCGTCGAGGACGACCCCGATTACCGGCCCGAGCACCACCAGTACTGGATGCTCGACGGCTTCACCGAGAGCCGCAGCTACCCCTATTCAGACGCCAACCCCGATGGCATTCGCTACTTCCGCAACCCCGTAAAGGCGGTGGTGAATGCCTACAACGGCGATGTCTGGCTCTATGTGAACGATCCGAACGACCCGGTGCTGCGGACCTGGCAGAAGGTCTTCCCGGATCTCTTCCGTCCCCTCTCAGCGATGCCCAAGGCCTTGCTGGCCCACATCCAGGTTCCCAAGAGTCAGTTCAACATCCAGGCCGAGCGTCTGCTGCGCTACCACGTCACCGACGTGCGCACCTTCTACAACGGTGATGACGTCTGGGCCCTGCCGCTGGAGATCTACGGCGATGCCTCGGCTCCCGTCCGTCCCTATCACGTGACGATGCAGCTGCCCGGTGAGCAGCGTCCTGAGTTTGTGCTGCTGCTGCCCTTCACGCCTCTAAAGCGCCCAAACATGGTGGGCTGGCTGGCGGCCCGCAACGACACCCCCAATTACGGCGAGCTGTTTCTGGTGCGCTTCCCCCAGCAGCGTCTGCTTCTGGGACCTCAGCAGATCTCGGCCCTGATCGAGCAGGACCCGGCCATCAGCTATCAATTTGGCCTCTGGAATCGCGTCGGCTCCCGCCTGCTGCGGGGCAATTTGTTGGCGATGCCCGTTGGCCAGGGCTTGCTCTATGTCGAGCCGATCTATTTGCAGAGCAACAACAACGCCCTGCCCACCCTGGTGCGAGTTGTGGTCACCGACGGGAGACGCTTTGTGATGGAGCCCACCTTTGATGAGGCCCTGGCCCGCCTGGTGTCGGTCCAACCCAATGGGGGCATGCGCGCCTTGACCCTGCCCCAGCCGGTCCTTCCCTGAATCAAAAAAAGGGGCCCCGAAGGGCCCCGGTCATTCAGTGCGACGCCTGAATTAGGCGGCCACAGCGGACTTGGGGTCCAGTTCGCCCTTGGCGTAGAGGCCGGCGTAGTAGTTGATGTCGCGCTGCTTGATCTTGCTGGCGTTGCCGGCACACCAGAACTGCTGGTAGCGATCGAGGCAGACCTGCTTCATGTAGGCCCGGGCAGGCTTGTTGAAGTGGCGGGGGTCGAAGTTGGCGGGATCCTTCATCGCGGCTTCACGCACAGCGGCGGTGAAGGCCAGGCGGTTGTCGGTGTCGATGTTGACCTTGCGGACACCGTTGCGGATGCCTTCCTGGATTTCCTCGACGGGCACGCCGTAGGTCTCGGGGATGGCGCCACCGAACTTGTTGATCATCTCCAGCCATTCCTGGGGCACGGAGGAGGAGCCGTGCATCACCAGGTGGGTGTTGGGGATGGCCTTGTGGATCTCAGCGATGCGGCTGATGGCCAGCACTTCACCGGTGGGCTTACGGGTGAACTTGTAGGCGCCGTGGCTGGTGCCGATGGCGATGGCCAGGGCATCAACCTTGGTCTTGGCGACGAAGTCGGCAGCCTCAGCGGGGTCGGTCAGCAGCTGGCTGTGGTCCAGCTTGCCCTCGAAGCCGTGGCCGTCCTCGGCCTCGCCCATGCCGGTCTCCAGGGAGCCCAGGCAGCCCAGCTCACCTTCAACGCTCACGCCGATGGCGTGGGCCACGTCCACCACTTCCTTGGTGACAGCCACGTTGTAGTCGTAGCTGGCAGGGGTCTTGGCGTCGGCTTCCAGGGAGCCGTCCATCATCACGGAGGTGAAGCCGTTGGCGGCAGCGCCGAAGCAGGTGGCGGGGCTGTTGCCGTGGTCCTGGTGCATCACGACGGGGATGTCGGGATAGGTCTCAACGGCAGCCAGGATCAGGTGGCGCAGGAAGTTCTCACCGGCGTACTGACGGGCGCCGCGGGAGGCCTGAAGGATGACGGGGCTATCGGTCTCATAGGCAGCCTCCATGATCGACTGCACCTGCTCCAGGTTGTTGACGTTGAAAGCAGGGATGCCGTAGCCGTTTTCAGCGGCGTGGTCGAGCAGCAGCCGAAGCGGAACGAGCGCCATGGGGACACCAATAAGGGATTGGCGGGGATCCTAACCGGCGCCTTTTCCCTTAAACCCTGGCCCTGAGTCCAGCATCCGCAGATTCCAGTGCCAGATCGCAAACCCGCTGGCTCGAGAAGGCTTCCGCGAGACCGGGCACCACGGGTCGGCCCTCGATGGCGGCCTCGGCCCACCACTGGGTGATTCGGCGGACGGCGGCGAGACGGCCATCGGGCCAGGTCTGGGGGAAGGCCAGGCTGGGATCGGGGCTGATCTCCTCCAGGGCCCCGCTGCTGCCGGAGCGCCAAAGTTTGAAGCCGTGGACGTAGTCGCTTTGGTTGCTGGATCCCAGCACCAGGCTGCCTTCGCTGCCATAGACCTCGATCCAATAGCCCCGACCTGGACGGGTCACCGAGCCCAGTGCCACCTGTGCAGGGATCGAGCGGCCCTGGTGCTCCTCCAGCTCCAGTTGCAGCAGGGCGATGTCTTCGGCATCCACGGCCGCCATCCGCCCACTGCCATCGGCCAGGGGGCGCTGGGGAATGGCCATGCTGCGCTGGGCACTCAGGCTGCGGGTCGGGCCAACCAGCCAATGCAGGGTGTCAAAGGCATGGGTTCCGAGGGATCCCAGGACTCCACCGCCGGCGGCCCGCTGGGAATACCAGTTCCAGGGACGGCTGGCGTCCGCCCGACTCCCCATGAGCCAGTCCAATTTCACCAGCCAGGGCGTGCCGACGGCGCCCTCCTGCAGGAGCGCGGCGAACTGTTGAAATTCAGGCACGCCGCGGTATTCGAAGTCCACGGCCACGGTCACCCCGGCCTGGAGGGCCTGGCGCTGGAGGGTCTCCACCTGGGCGGCCTCCAGGGCGACGGGCTTCTCGAGCAGCAGGTGCTTCCCGGCGGCAATGGCCGCCTGGGCCAGGGCGAAGCGCGGTTCAGGGGGCGTGGCGATCACCAGGGCATCCACCCGAGGATCGGCCAGCAGGGCATCGAAATCGCTGAAGCCTGGGAGGTCGTGGCTGCGGCAGGCCTGATCGAGCCGCTCGCTGCGGTGGTGCCAGAGGGCCACCGGTTCAGTCAGGGGGCAGTCCCGCAGGGCGGGGAGGTGCACCTTTTCGCCGAATCCCAAGCCAACAAGGGCCACCCCTAAGGGACGCTGTTGGGTGCTGGATCCGGTCACGGTGGCTCGATGTTGCTGTTAGGAGCCTGCCAGGAGCTCTTCCCCGGCGGCGCAGACCGCTTCGATGGTGGATTCGATCAACCCGTCATTGGCGGAGGCCTGCCACTGGCTTCCCCATTGGGGCAGCCCATTGACCGAGGTGTCGCGGTAGAGGCGCTGCGCGCAGTCCAGCTCCATCACGTAGAGGCTGCTGGCCGGGGGGCGGACCTCCTTGCCATCGGCACCCGCCTCCGGGGTCGGGGTTGGAAGCGACTGAGCACCGTCAGATTGCCGTTCTTGTTCAGGCGCAGGCTGCCGCGATCCCACCACTGCTGTCCTTCGCTGGTGACGGGCACCTCCTGCCAATCCACCGGGCCCGCGAAGACCGGCTGGGGAAGGCCACTCAGCAGGACCAGCCCCAGCAGGAGCCCGCAGACGGCGCCAAGGATTCGCTTCACGCGGCGACCGCTTTGCTGTAGCCGTGCATCGTCAGCAGGCTCACCAGGGTGCTGCGGAGTTTGGGGCGGGGAACGATGTGATCGACAAAACCGTGGTCCTGCAGGTATTCCGCCGTTTGGAAATCGTCCGGCAGCTTCTCCCGCAGGGTCTGCTCGATCACGCGCCGGCCCGCAAAGCCGATCAAGGCCTTGGGTTCCGCCAGGATCAGGTCGCCGAGCATCGCGAAGCTGGCGGTGACGCCACCGGTGGTTGGGTGGGTCAACAGGGGCAGATAGAGCAACTCAGCCTTGCGGTGGCGTTCTAGGGCCCCGGAGATCTTGGCCATCTGCATCAGGGAGAGCATCCCCTCCTGCATGCGGGCACCACCAGAGGCGCAGACGATCAAGACAGGCGCGCGCTTGGCGGTGGCGGTTTCGATAAGGCGAGCCAGCTTCTCGCCGACCACCGATCCCATCGATCCGCCCATGAAGCGGAAATCCATCACCCCGAGGGCCATCGGAATGCCCTCAACGGTGCACATCCCGGTGATGACGCTGTCTTTGAGGCCGGTGGCGCGCTGGGTGTCGCGGATGCGGTCGGCGTAGCTGCGGCGATCCTTAAAGGCGAGGGGATCGGTGGGACACAGTTCGGTGTCGAGGGCCTCAAAGCTGCCCTCATCGACGATCAGACGGATCCGCTCCTCACTAAAGATGCGGTGGTGATAGCCACAGCCGCTGCAGACACTGGCGTTGGCGGCCAGGTCCTTGCGGTAGACCACCAGCCCGCATTCGGGGCACTTGCTCCAGAGGCCATCGTCTTCGCTGACCTCCTGGGCATTGCGCACCGCAGGAGCGGTCTTGCGGCGATCGGCAAACCAGTCGAACAGCGACATGGTGATAGCGGTCTCCGGATGGTCTGATCAGACCATTAAAGGGCGCTCCAGCCCAAGTGCTCGCCCAGCTGTTGCAGCCAGAAGCTGTTTCCAGCCATCCAGACCGCCAGTCCGCCGCCCACCAGGAAGGGGCCAAAGGGGAAGGGTTGGCCGCGCTTGAGCCGGCCGCTGAGCAGACCGACCAGACCAAAGAGCGCCCCGGAGAAGACCGCCAGGGCGACGCTCAGGCCCAATCCCGTCAGACCCAGCCAGGCGCCAAGCAGGGCGGCCAACTTGGCATCCCCAAGAC
>NZ_ADXM01000058.1:0-2525 GCF_000179255.1 Synechococcus sp. CB0205 | reverse complement strand
TCCCACGCGCGGTTCGGTGCAACGGTGCTTGGCGGCCAAGAAGCAGCGCAGTGCTGTGAAGCAGCAGCGGCGGCGTGGCGAGTGGTCGGGGGATTAAGGATTTGCAGGGGCAATGGCTGCGAAAGTTCTCCTACTTAGCTGAATAGAGCAAGTTGCAGGGGATCCGTTTTGCAATACAAGCCTTTTGCAAGTAAAGCGAGGTTCTTTCGCTGGAATTGCAAAATTGTCTACAGGAGCGGGTAGAGGGTTATCAGTTGATTGAGCATCCCCATTCCATTGAGGCTGCCAAGGCCTGTGGCGGCGTCAAAGCCAGGGGCTGTGGCTGATAGGCTACGATCAAGTTCGCCATTCGGAAGCGTTCCGTTAAGCGGGTAGAAGATGATATTGCCTGGTTCTGTGCTGTCATCGTAGCCAACGTAAATTCCATCCCACTCTGCGGGCGTTGCTGGTGAGGTGAACACATTGGAATTGTTTGCGCCAGCTGGTACGTCGAAAAACACTTGATCGCCAAAGCCGGAAGCGTAAAGCTCATACAGCAGGGGATTCAAAAACCCCACCGATGCTTCCTCTCCGTATCTGCTGCGTAGTTCTGCGGTGATATTGGCGATTAAGCCAGCTACTAAGGGCGCCGCTGCTGAAGTGCCAGATACTTGGGTTGTTGTATATTCTCCATTGCTGAATAATGCTGACTCATATGTAATGTTAGTCCCATTCGCACGGTTTCCGCCTGACAACATTGAAATGTCTGGATATGCTCTCCAGACGTCGCTCCAAAGGCCTGTCAAGTGATCACGCTGGTAGCCAGCTGGGATGAACTGGCTTGATGGCTGCCAGCTACCGCTCGAAGCTATTCCCTGGGTCAGTCCAGCCTGAAGCTCGAAGAACTGTGACGCTCTGCTGAATTCTCCCATGCTGAAGGCATCGATGCCAGATTTCACGTTCACGTCCCTGGCTATAGTCAAGGTTGTCTGAGGATTAAAGTCATTCCATGTGAGTTGATTGATGGCTGAGATTGGGGTTCGATTATTTTCTTCCTCGATGAGGGCATAACGGTTAAATGCCGTTCCGCCAACGCTTAGCACTGCAGCGCTGCCAGTGTCTGTTGTGGGGTTTGTCTGGCCGCGCCCGGGGAGGAATACGGAAGGGTCATCTATGTTCGCGATGCCACGGTCTCCTGACGCAATAACGATTGAAGTGCCTCGTAAAACAGCATCAAGATACAGTTGATCCATGGCGCGAGACTTCTCGTGGGTATTTGTATCATCTTGATCCGATGATGAAATCACATCAACTGGATTCTCTAGGTAGATCAGCGATGCGTATCTTCGGTATAGGCTGCTGTCGTATCCGGACTCAATGATTGATGCTCCTGGGCTGACCGAGGCTAAGATGCTGATATCGAGCATTTGCTCGACGATATCGTTCTGGTTCTCGTCGGATAGACCTGTTGCTAGTGATTCAAAGCGGGGAACAGCAAGGGGATTGCGACCTTGCATCTGGAGATATTGCTGGAAATGATCACTGTCTTGCCAATTAAGCATTGCTTGTGTGCCGCCCGAGCTCACAAGGCCGATGCGGGCGCCGGAGCCTGCAGAGGGATTCTCTATTCCCGGGAATTGGTAGGCCGAGGCCACGTCAAGGGGTCTGAGCAGGGCGTTGCTGATTTGATGCCTGACGTTGCTGGTTTGATCCGGGTCGTAAATTGCTTGGAATGTACGACCTGCGCTTAAAATCTCAATTCCAAGGATGGAATTGGCAAAGGGTGCGGCCCCCTCTCCCTGTGCTTCTAGGTACGACCTTCCTACGTCACCAGTTTTGCTGACGTAGCTAAAGTTTTCATCCTCAAAGTTGACCAGAAGGCTTCCATCTGTAAAGCTGCGCACAAAGTCTTGAATCCCGATCTTGAATTTAAGGGTGCGCTGCTCCCTAGCTAAGGTGGCGTCAATATCTCTGGCGCCACTGCGATTCAAGAAGTCGACAACAGCATCAAGATCTGCAGGATCGGCTCCGTAGAGCTCTGTGAGGTCGTTTGGAGATAAGTGTTCTGTGTATTCGTGCAGATCTTTGTAGGAGAGGTAAAGCAGTTCATTGGCATCGTAGAAGTTGTCAAAGCTGTATTGCCCACTTTGCTCGACTGCGGTGTGATCCACCTCGCGCCTGTTCAGGACTAGTGCGACTTCTAATTGGTACTCCTCATTTTCTGGAATCGTGCTTGGGTCGATTAGTGCTTCTTTGTAAGATTCCAGGTATTGCGGATTCAGGTCGGACTCGGTCAGGAAGCTTGTCTGGTCTGCGTTGATCCAAGGGTTTGAATTGGGGATGCGCGTTGGGCTATCAGATTCTGGTGTGAGTTCAATGCTGAAGTCGTTGAAATCTCGATCGCTATTGCCGGAGGCTGATGTGTCTTCGGCAAGATAGGCAAAGCCGCCGGTGGCTAGATCGTATGAAATGAACTGAACATCACCATTGGGATTTGCTGCGTTGAAAGATGAGAAGATCTGAAGATCGCTATTGCTGACTTTGCC
>NZ_ADXM01000059.1:0-12541 GCF_000179255.1 Synechococcus sp. CB0205 | reverse complement strand
GTTGAGCCGCTGCTGAGGTGATCGGCCTCCGAGTGCTGTGTGCTTCCTGAGACGGTTATAGATCGACAGGTAGCGAGGCAGCCACTGATTGCGTTCCTCTGAGTTCTGGAACGGCATCCCGTAGGCCCATTCCCGGCACAGGGTCTGGATGAACCGTTCGGCTTTGCCGTTGGTCCTCGGCGTGTAGGGCCTGGTGCGGATGTGCCTGAGGCCCAGGACCTTGCACGCCTTGGCAAAGCTGCGTGAGACGTAGGCGGGACCGTTGTCAGACATGACCTGCCGGCACTCGACGCCCTGACTGTTGAACCAAGCCACAGCTCGGCTCATAAAACCAATGGCCGTGGCTTGCTGCTCGTCTGCGAGCACCTCGACATAAGCAAGCCGTGTGGCGTCATCAATGGCGACGTGGACGCGGTCGTAGCCAACGCCCGTGGAGCGGCCCTGCTGGCGGTTGCCAGTGATGCGGTGACCGACTTTGCGAAAGCGGGCGAGCTTTTTGACGTCGATATGGATCAGGTCTCCGGGATGCTCCCGCTCGTAGCGCTGGACTGGAGGTTTGGGCTCGAGATTCCGCAACCGCCCGAGACCAAGGCGGTTGAGCACCCTTGCCACGGTGGAGAAGGGTGCGACCAGAAGCCTCGCGATGTGGCGGAGGTGCAGCCGTTGATGCCTCAGCTCTACGGCTTGCTGCAGATGCCTCGGATCGAGCGTCCGCCGCTGGGTGCGGCGAACACTCCGTCGATCCGCCAGAGAAGCTGCACCGCCTGAGCGGTAGCGGGCCAGCCACTTGTAGGCACAGCGGAGGCTGATGCCTGCTTCTGCAGCCAGTTCAGCCAGGGGACGGCGGTCTTGGAGGTGTTGATTGACGAGCCTGAGCCGGCTCTTCTGTGTCAGCCGGGCATTGGGATGGCTATGCATGGGGCGTGAGGTCTGGGTTGGTGGGTCGCACCTCAACCCGTAGCGGCCTCACACCTTCTTGTCAGCTGACCAACCTGCTGAGACTGAACACCTAGTCACAGATCTGAGTGAGATCTGCTTCGAGTGAAAAGCTTTTTTCTCAGGCTTGGCCACTAGGTTGAACTTGGCCTCAGGCTGCCCCTTTGGATGTCTCGGAGATCCCTTCCTGGCCTACTGCTGGCTTCCTGTCTTGTCTGGTTCGTCGGATCTTGCGCTTCACGTCGCCCCTCGATTGATGTCCCTGTCTCGAGTTGGCCTGGTTATGAGTACTTTTATTTGGCTCACGAGTTGGGGTTTGATCGGGTCGAGGGTATTGAGATCTTTCCTCGGCAGTATCCGGACCCTCAATCCATTGTTCATGCTTATCTCAGGGCAGAACTTCCGATAGCACAATTAACCACTATCGAGTTGGTTGAGCTTTGTGCTCGAGTGCCTGAGCGATGCCCGGTTGTCATCTTGGTTCTGGATGAGTCAGTCGAGGCTGATCAGATTATTTCTGTACCGTCACTGCTCTCAATTCGAGATCTAAAGGGGAAGTCGATTGCCGTTTCGCGCTCCAACTTTGGACCGTTTGTCCTCGGTCGGGCACTTCAGCTTCATGGTTTATCGCTCAGTGAGATCAAGATGCGCAAGATGGAACTTGGCTTGATGCCCAAAGCCTTGTTCACTGGCTCTGTCGATGCAGCAGTACTGCCCTCTCCCTCTAGCAGCGTCACTCTAAGAGGTTCTCCCTTACGTCCACTCTTCAATAGTGCAGTCATTCCGGGGGAGATCCTGACTGTCTTGGTTGTTGAAAAAAACTTTCTCAAACTCAACCAAAACAGAGTTGTTTCCCTGTTGAGGTCTTGGTCTGCAGCCCATGCTGAAGCAAGGCTAAGTCCTCAGAGAGCCCTTCCACTACTGGCTGAACGGGAACGCCTGAGCGTCGATGAGTTTCGTGCAGCGGAACAGGGTCTGCGTTATTTCAGCTTGTCTGATCAGGTCGAAATGCTACAGCCTGAGGGACGGGTCGCTCGCAATATTGAAGCGGTGCGTGATTTGCAAGAGAAACTGCAGCTCATACCGCCAGGCTCGATCATACCGAAGGTGACTTCTACGTATGTAGAAGCGGCACAATGAGTCACCTCCGATCAGTCCAGCGACTGGTTCCCTCAACCAAGGGTCTTCTGCATCAACGGGTGAATCAGGAATTGATCTTCCTGTCCCTGCTTGTGACCGCTTTGGGATCTTGCCTCTTGGTTGGGGTTAGCGGATTTCTGGTTGTGCATGCCGCTATGCGAGAGGCAGAACTCCAGGCACGCTCCATTGAGCACGACCTTGTTCGTAGCGTCACCAGTTATCAACCCGTCGAGGAAGTCCAGCGAGAGCTCCAGCTCAAAGCCGCTTCTAGAGGCCTGCACTCGGCTGTTCTTCTCGGTCCAGGTGGAAGAGTCATTGCCGCGAATGACAACACGATGCTGGGCAGTTCAGTCTTTGGCCTCAGCTGGTGGACAAGGCTTGGAGAAAACTCGAGTGATTTGCTGACGTGCCTTCGTCCAGCCGATGCGGCTGCCGCTTGCCATTCTGTTCAACCGGTTAATCAGTTTTTTGGATTCATCCCTGCCTTCGGTGGTGAGCGACTTGTCCACATTGCTCCGACTCCCTTGGCGATTGAGGGGCGGCCTGATCTGGGGACCCGTGGGCTATTGGTGCTCGAGCTTGATCTGTCTCCAGTGACTCAGCGCTGGTCTCGTTGGATTGCGCTCGTTTTTCTTGCAGGTTTTGCACCACTCTTTCTGACGGAAACGGCGCTGGTGTTCTTTTTACGTCGCCGCCTTTTGCCTGAGTTATTGGGATTGGCTCAAGTCGATTCTTTGTCTGGCGTTTTTAACCGCCGTTCCTTTTTTGAGATGGCTGCCCAGCAGATTGGACAGTTCAACCAGAATCACTGCCTGTGTGTTGTTGCTTTAATTGATATCGATCGTTTTAAATCGATTAACGATACCTATGGTCACCCCGCCGGGGACGAAGTCATCTGTCAGTTATCCACACTCTTTCGTGACGTGATTCCGTCTGGCGATCTGATTGGTCGCCTCGGAGGCGATGAATTTGCTGTTCTGATGCTGGAGTCCGCTGAAGAAGCGGCTGCTGTTCTGGAGTCCTTACGCCGTCAGGTTGCAGCCCGTTCCTGGCGGCTGAATGACGGGTCTCTTGTCCAGTTCACATTGTCGATCGGCATGGCGGATTCACGTTTGGCACGGGTCTGCAACATCGATGAGCTCTTGGCTGCTGCAGACGTGGGTCTCTATGCGGCTAAAGGTAATGGTGGAAACAATCTGGTTCCGCCAAACGAGGCGGGGACTCAGGGTTGGACAATGCAACTGGCATGAGTTGACAGCGTGACCACACCCCTGGGGACCTCCGAGCCCATTCGCCTGGATCAATTTCTGAAATGGCAAGGCTTGGTCTTCACAGGCGGTGAAGCCAAGCAGCGCATTCAAGGCGGGGAGGTCCGGGTCAATGGCTTCCAGGAGACTCAGCGAGGTCGGAAGCTGAAAGCCGGCGACCGGGTTGAGCTCGCTGGTCAGACAGTTCTCGTACCTCAGCAGCTCGACCTTCACTGAGGACCCCAGACCTTAGGTTGGATCGCTAGTCGACCTATGAACGCAGTGCGGAAGGCTGTCATCGCGGGCAATTGGAAGATGCATATGACCTGCGCTGAAGCGCAGGCCTTTGCTGAGAGCTTCAAGCCTCTGGTGGCCGGCCTCCCTAGCGATCGTGAGGTGGTTCTGGCGCCTCCTTTTACGGCCATCGCCAGCTTGAGCAGTTCCCTGGCGGGCAGTGGGATACGGATTGCGGCTCAGAACATCCACTGGCAAGAGAAGGGCGCTTTTACCGGGATGGTCTCTGCCGGCATGCTCCTCGAGCATGGAGTGAGTCACGCCATTGTTGGCCACAGTGAGCCACGCAAGTACTACAGCGAGACTGACGAGCAAATCAATCTTCGGGCCCGTAGTGCCCAGAAGCACGGCATCACCCCGATCCTGTGCGTTGGCGAGAGCGATTCGCAGCGGGAGGCAGGGGAAGCAGAGAAGGTGATCCGCCGCCAGGTGCAGCAAGGGGTGGATGGCTTGGATCACAGCCGATTGATCATTGCCTACGAACCGATTTGGGCCATTGGCACGGGCAAAACCTGTGAGGCGGCTGAAGCCAACCGGATCTGCGGTCTGATTCGAGACTGGGTTGGTTATTCCGACGTGGTGGTGCAGTACGGCGGTTCTGTGAATCCAGGAACGATTGACCAGTTGATGGCCCAGAGCGATATCGACGGCGTTCTCGTGGGTGGGGCTTCCTTGGATCCAGAGGGCTTCGCTCGCATTGCGAACTACCAGCCGGTCTGATGACAAGGCCCTTGGGCCAACCAACCCAGGTGATGGGGGTGATCAATCTCACCCCCGATTCCTTCAGTGACGGTGGTCGCTTTCGCTCTCCAGACCAGGCTTTGCGGCAGGCCAAGACATTGGTCAAAGCAGGTGTGGGGGTTTTGGATCTTGGCGCCCAAAGCACCCGTCCTGGTGCAGAGGATGTCGGCGGTGTAGAGGAGCTCAATCGCCTCCTCCCCAGTCTCCAGGCGATTCGATCAGCCTTCCCGCCCGGATTGGGTCAGCCGCTGATCTCGGTGGACACGTATCGGGCCTGCGTCGCCCAGCGAGCCATTGAAGCTGGAGCGGATTGGATCAACGACATCAGCGGCGGCGTTCGGGATCCCGATTTGTTGGCTGTTGTCGCCGCAGCCGACTGCCCCTATGTGCTGATGCACTCCAGAGGGGACAGCCACTCCATGGATTCGTTGACGGACTACGGCCCTGAGGGTGTGATTGCTGGCGTTCTCAGGGAGCTGCGGCATGCCACCGAGCGCGCTCTTGCTGCGGGTGTTCGCATGGAGCGCTTGATTTGGGATCCAGGCTTGGGGTTTGCCAAAACCACTGAACAGAATCTTGAGCTGCTCAAGGGACTTGAGCAGCTCAAGGTGGATGGCATCCCGCTTCTCGTGGGGCCTTCGCGCAAGCGCTTTATCGGAGCTGTTTTGGATGAGCCCCGCCCTAAGGCTCGACTCTGGGGTACTGCAGCTGTCGTTGCCCGTTGCGTCGCGGCTGGTGTGGATGTGGTCCGTGTTCACGATGGAGCGGCCATTGTCCAGGTGGCACGCATGGCGGATGCGCTTTGGGCCTAACTCGCGAATTCAATCTCGCCGGCTGGTGTGAGTTGAGCCTCACTAAAGAACTTGGCCATCTGCGCTGAAATCACCCCTTGGTTGGCCAGGATCTCTCCAAGTCGCTTGCCATTCATCCGCTGGCTGGCCAGGGCTTGATTGAGTCTGTCCTCGCTGATGAGCTCTAGCTCTTTCAGGCGCTCTCCGAGGCGCTGGTCATTGAAGCCTCGATCGGCATAGAGCGACGGATTAATCAGTAATTCCAGCATCGGCCCAGAGACTTTGAGATTCAGCCTGAGGAATTCACCCAAACGCTGGTTGGCAGCAAATGGTTGGTAATCCAAAAGGAGTTGCTCGAGTTCGTCCAGATCGATCACTCCTGCACTGACCAACTTTTGGCCAAGGGGCTTCGTCTGAAAGAAGTCTTTCTCGGCCTCAGCATCGAGTAGGGCTGCTTCGAGTTCTCCTTCGATCACAGTTGGGCTCTGAAAGGTTTCTTGAATCCAGGGGTCATTCTGGAGAAAGTCCAGTAGATCCCCTGGCTTGACACACAACGAGCCAAAGTGCTGTTCGACTAACTCCTCAACAAAAGCTATCTCGGTCGCCGGACCGATCACCTGAAAGGGTATGGACTGTCCTTGTCCATTGGCGATCAATTCCACTTGATTGCGCTCAGTGGAGAGCTGAAAACGAAACACGAGCCGGTCCTCACCGCTTTGCTTGGTTGTCCCGAAGACTAATCAGATTGAATCCTGTCGCCGGCTGATGAAGGGTGCTTGATGCTTGTGTTTCGAAAAGCGACGCGAAACGATTCCCTTTATTAAGAGTTCCCCTGGCGCCTTCAGCGGGCTTGGAGCTGCATATGTTTTTGGCAGGCAATTTTGGGGGCACATGGTTTCGAGCCTTGATGAGGCGGTCCTTTCGCGCAAGAGCTTCCGGCATGTTCTCTCGGCATCGATTCGTCGCTGCAAACAGTCGCTGAATGCTGCACTTGACCTCTTGGAAGAAGCGATGGGACATCGCTTCTTCCAGTCCTTGCGATACGTGCAGTGGTCGGATTACCAGCTCAAGCCCATCTTGGTGGCTTCAGTGCTGATCAATATTCTCGAGCTTGCTTCCCCGCTCTACATCAATATCGTCTTCACTTCAGTCCTCCCCTCTGGCTCGATGTCGAGCTTGGTGGTCTTGAGCGTGGGTGTTGTGCTGTTGATGATCTTGGGGGGCTGGCTCAAAAGTGTGCGTCTGGTGTTGACCGGTGCTGATGGAGCTCGCGTCGAGCATCAGAAGCGGGTCGAGGCTGTGTCCCATTTCTTGCAGTTGGGACTGCCGGATTTCTTGGCACTATCCCCAGGTCGGCATTTGCAGCGTTTGAACAGCATCAATCTTCTGCGCGATGAGAGTGCTTTGCAGGCGCTGACCACTGCCATTGATTTGCTTTTCTCGCTGTTGTTTGTGGTCGTCTTGTTCTTGATCGCTGGCAGCGTTGGAGTGGTCGCTGTTCTCGCGATCATTGTCTACCTCTTTCGCGCTCTGGCCTTCGCTCGGGACTATGAGCGGCTCTCACGACGTCGGGATCAAACCGAGCTTGAGACCCGCACCTATCAAGACAAGTTGGTCGATGCCATGGATTTGATCAAATCCAATGGTCTTGGTTCGAAGTTTTTGGTGGCTAGTGAGCGCTTTCAAGAAGAGCAGGCCTATGACCGGATGCTGCATAACACCTTCGCTGGGCAGTACCAGGCTTTTGGTTCCTTGATGGGACAGATCACGTTTGCCGCTGGCGTCACCTGGGGTGCGCTGTTGGTCGTGAACGATCGTCTCCTCGTCGGTGCCCTTGCTGCTGCTCTGCTGTTGCTTGGCAAGATCCTCGCCCCTTGGCAGCAAGCGATGGGGCTATGGAACAGCTATCGCCGCTTGAGCCTTTCGAGGGATGAATACGACGCACTGATGGCCTTGCCTGTCGAAGGTCCTGGGGGCAGCCGGCAGCTTCCATCTGGGGGTCTGCTCACCATTTCGCGGCACGGTTCTCCATTGGTCGAGGCGAAGAAAGGCTCTGTTGTGTTGCTTCGGGATCAACGCTTTGGCGTTGATGTACGGCAGTTGTTTCTGGAGTTAATTCAGGTCAGCCCTAACCCTGAGTTGTCCCTGGATGGTGAGCCGATCGCGTCCTATCGACGCGTTGAGCTACGGGATGACATTGCTTACGTCGATCCATCCCGCGCTTTTTTCCAGGGGACGTTGCTGGAGAACATCACCTGTTTTCAGCCCAGTCGCCTGAGGCGAAAAGCTTTGTTCTGGTCCTTCCTGACTGGCTTGGATCACCAGGTTCGTGCCTTGCCCCACGGCTATGGAACAGCCATGGGTGGAACGCTTCCAACGGGCCTCTCGCGTGACGCTCAAGCCCTTGCGCACCTGGTGACGGCTCTGACTCGTAATCCTCACCTCCTGCTTCTTGATCTCAGTGATTGTTCCTACGGGAAGGCTTTTATCGATGGACTCACACGGGCCCTTCACCGCTGTCACGGCCACTTAACCGTGTTGATTGCGGGTCGGGGGTTGGTGCTCTCCGGGCTTGCTGATCAACAACTCGATCTCCAATCCGCCCTGCAGGAGGCCAGCTCATGACTTTGTCCCGCAATGGCTCTGAATCCAGCAGTCCCGCTCAGTTGATTCGCGACCTGACGCTCAGTCCCGAAGCTCCGTTGGCCTTTTGCCTGCGACTGTTGTTGCAGCAGTTGATGTGGATGGGACGGTCAGAGCAGCTGTTTGAGCTGTTTGGTCCTGATCCCCGTCAGATGGACCTGGTGGAAGCCCGGAACCTGCTGTTGCGGTTGGGCTACGGCAGCACCCAGGAGCGTCTTCAGAGCTGGGATCAGTTACAGGGTTACAGCCTACCGGCGCTTTATCTGACACCTGAGCAGCACCCCTATGTGCTGTCACGGGACGGGCAAGGTCTCCTGTTGGCTGCCAATGCTGATGGTCGCGTTGGTCTTGCAGACGTGCCGGTCGGCGGCAGCCTGGTTGTTTTTTACGAAGCGCCTCCCAGCGATCGCGTGGCCTTGGTGCAGCAGGTTCTGTATCGCTTCCGTCACCGCATTTCTCTGCTCTATGGAATCAGCTTTGCGCTTGCTCTATTGGCACTGGTCGTGCCCTTTTACATCCGGGCCGTTTACAACGTCGTGATTCCCAGTGAAAACCTCTTCACCGGAGCCTGGTTGTTCCTTGGCGTCTTGTTGTTGTTTGGTCTGGATTGGACCCTACGTCAATGGAGAAGCAGTCAGTTGGCACAGCTGGCGGCACGCCTTGATGCCTTATTGGGCGTGAAGCTGATTGAGAAGACGATTGGACTGGACTCCAACCAGACTGAAACCTTGGGGACTCGCAGCTACCGCAATCGGCAACGCAATCTCGATGCGCTATTGGTCTATTTGCAAGGACCCCTTGCCCTGGCCCTGTTGGACTTTCCCTTTGTCCTGCTCTATCTGGCTGCGATTGCACTGATCGCAGGCCCCTTGGTCTTGATCCCCTTGGTCTTGATGGGCATCACCGTCATCTTGGTCCTGGTGATGTCTCGTTATTACGGCGTCGCTGCTGATCTCAGCCTCTCCAGTGAAATTGGAATTGCTCAGGCGCAGCAGGAGTTGGTGAGCCGCTTTTTGGAGGTGAAGCAATCCAGTTTGGAGTGGGTCTGGCTGCAGCGTTTGCGTGGTCTCTCGGCTCAGAGCACCAGTAGCGCACTGACGATCAACCGCCAATTGGGGCGCCTGCAGGTGGTTGTCAGTACCGCATCTCAGCTAGCCGGGGTGTTGACTCTGGCGTTTGGCGTTTGGCTCGCTTCGAACAGCGAAGAGGGTGCCGCTGCCATGGGCACTCTGATTGCCGCAATGTTCTTCGTCTGGAGGGTCTTTACACCCTTCCAGCAGTTGATGAATGCGATGTTGCGTTTGAGTTCGATGCGCAAGCAGTTCGCTCAACTGGATCAGTTTTTCAAGCTTCGCCAAACCACCCGGATGGCGGCTGAATCACCGCATCATCGGCTCTATGGCTCGGTCCTTTTGGATTCCGGTACCTGTCGATTGGGTCGTGACAGCAGTTTGGCTTTGACGCGGGTCTCCCTGTCGGTGGAACCCGGACAAATCCTGGCTCTGACGGGGAAAGCCGGTTGCGGCAAAAGTGCGGTGTTGCGGGTGATTGATCAGCTGTATCCGCTCTCCAATGGCTCATTGCTCTTTGACGGTGTCGACTATCGCCAGTTCAGTCCTGATCTGATTCAAAGCAACATCGCTTTCGTGATGGAGCGCTCAGAGCTGCTGCCTGGGACGGTGCTCTCCAACCTGATGGCGATGAATCCCGACGTGACGCCACCCCACGTGCGCTCGATTTGCGACCGCATCGGGATCTTGGACTACCTGGAATCATTGCCTGACGGGTTCGACACCTCCCTGGATGAGGCATTTGTTTATCAGCTGCCCCATGGGGTATTGCGTTTGCTCTCCCTAGCGCAGGCCCTGATTAAAGACACCCCAATCCTGTTGATCGACGACCTCAGTCAGGGGTTGTCTCCGGATCAATTCCAAATCTTCCTCGAGGCTCTGCCCTCTTTCCGGGTGTCGTTCTTCAGCAGCCACCCTCGCAGTGTTGTCATCGCCACCGACAACCGCTTGTTACTTGAGAAGGTCGATCAGCTCTGCATCCTCGACAAAGGGGTGACCACCTTCCAGGGCACTCCCGAGGAGTTACGCCAACGGCTTCAAAACAGGCCCTAGATCCAATCCACCGTTCACCATTTTCTCTTCATGCCATGACTTCCTCCTCTGTCAACGCCAACCCTGAGCCAAGCAAGGATGAGGGCGCATCCTCCCCCCCCTCTGGCGGTTGGTTCGCCAAGCTTCCTGGATTGGATCAATCCGACGTGGCGGCGTTGGTTGGACATCAGCGCTTATCCCAGGCCCTTGATCTCGAGCAAAAGCCGGACAACCGTCACCTGCGCCTGTCCTTGTACTTCCTCGGTGGTGCAGCAGCTTTGTTTGTCCCCTGGGCGGCCCTGACTCCGTTGACTCAGGTCGTTCAGGCTTCCGGTGAGGTCGTGCCCGAGGGTGCGGTGAATGTGGTCCAGCACTTGGAGGGAGGGATTGTCTCCAAGGTGGATGTCCGCGACGGCCAGGAGGTCAAAGAGGGAGAGGTGTTGCTGGAGCTCAGCCCCAAGTTGGTGGGCAGCGAATATGACGCAGCTGAGCAGAAGCTCAAGAACCTGTTGTTGCAGCAAAAGCAACTGCAGGCGGCGATTCGTGGTGACGCAACCCTCTCAGTTGGCGATCTCCAGGGGATCGAGCAGGGCAACAAGGTCAGTGCTGCCCAGCAACAGCTCTTGACCAGCCGCCTTGCCAATCGAGCTGATCAGCTGGCCGCTGCTCGGGCCACGGTGCAGCAGAAGCAGGCGGAAGTCGAGGGGTTGAACGAGCAGATCAATCTCCAAACCCAGCAGGTTGCGATGTGGGCGTCGCTTCAGGAGTCCGGCGGGGCCTCACGGTTGCAGTTGCTCCATACCAAGACGCAGCTAGCGGAGATGAAGGGGGCGCGGAATGAAGCGCGCAAGGCCTTGAGCCAGGCCCAAGCCAACCTGAAGGGCGTGGAATCCGGCCTGCATTTCGAGAACAACTCACAAATTGCAGAGTTGGTGAGCGAAGAGGCTGTGGTGGCAGAAAACATCAAAAAAGTGCGCAACCAGCTCGAGCGCACCAAGGTCACGGCCCCGGTCAGTGGGGTGATCAGCGACCTGCGCTACAAGGCCCCGGGTGCTGTGGTGGGTCCAGGTGCTGTGGTTCTGCAGGTCGTTCCGACTGGCAGTAAGAAGTTGGTGGAGGTGCGGGTGCCATCCAAAGACATTGGCTTTGTGAAGGTGGGGCAGCGGGTGGACGTGAAGCTCCAGCCGTTTGATTCCACCATTTATGGCTCTGTGCCCGGCAAGGTGCTGAGTTTGGCAGGCACCACGGTGCAAGATCCGGATACCCGTGCCTACTACTACCTGGCACGGGTGGAGCTGGACCGGCAGTTTGTGGATCAGCGCCGCAAGACATTTCCGATTCAAGCGGGGATGCCTCTGGTTGCGGATATCCAGGGGCAACGCCGCAGCGTCCTGCGTTATCTCTTCCAGCCGTTCACTCGGACGATGGATTCAGCACTACGGGAGAGTCGCTAAAGACCTCTCTTCTGCTTGTCTCGTTTGATCATCTTCCTTCAGATCCCGCCCTACTTGCGGGATCTGGCAGTCCTCTTTTCATCTCCTTTAGATTCGCCTTGATTCTTAACCATCTGCGCTACTGCTTTCCCTTCCGGCGGCAACCGACGTCAATACCTTGGCAATAGATGTGCGCTTCGGCGTAGGGATCGATGCCAGTAGAAGAAGGACTCGGTTTTGCTCTCAATCCCGGTGGCGACGCGCAGGCGGCAGAAACCGATCGGGACATGGCGGGCAATGTCCAGGACCGGAAGGTGCCCGATCCACACGGTGAGTTTGTTCTGCCAGGCGGGGCCGAGGCGTTTCAGAACATTCCCTACGAAGGGATTCCGGAAACGGTGGACCAGCTGCCACCGCCAGAGGTTGTAGCCAAGCCCACGATCCCTGGCCCGCAGTATGCACCGCAGGGCAGTAGTGGGGGCAACCCTTTGTTCCTCACGACCACCACTGAGGAGTCCCAATCGGCATTAGTCCCGCAGCAGCCGCCTGGTCAGCCACCGACGGGAGACGCAGCGACACCGTTTCAGCCTTTAGCTGCCGCAGGCGATGCGGTTGAGACGCCTCCATCATCCGATCCTCCAGTTGATCCCAATCCGCCGATCATCGATGCTTCTGACTTAGGTGAAGTGCTGACGTTTGATGGCGGCTTAAGTGACGGCAATTTTGTCGGCGATCAGGGAGCTGGCGATACGAATGTCAGTCCAGTTGTTGCCAGTGTTGATTTCGCTGTAAATTTCACGATTACAGCGCCAGGCCCTGGTGCTACACGATCAATTGTCTATGCTCTTGGCTTGGATGGTGCGTACACGGAAGGATCACCATCTGGATTGACGAGTGGTGGAGTACCTATCCGTCTTTATGAGATAGGAGGTGTGATCACGGGTTCGACGTCATTCACGGAAGGTGGAGTGAATGCGGCTAATACGACATTCACGATTGAGATCAGTAGCAGCAGCGGTGTGTTGACGCTGACGCAGTTGCAACCAATCGACCATAGCCAGACGGATATCTATGACGGAGCCTATATCGAGGACTTGGCTTTGTTGGCTAATGGCCAAGTGGAACTATTGGTCAGTGTTACCGATGACTATGGATCAGAAATTATCAGATCCGCTACGGCATCCATTGATTTAGGAGGGAACGTCAAGTTTGGT
>NZ_ADXM01000060.1:0-6474 GCF_000179255.1 Synechococcus sp. CB0205 | reverse complement strand
AGCTAATCCATGCGCCCCCAGCGCCAACAACGATAAAGCGTGGCAATCCGAACAAGTTCAGAACCACTGATTCCGAGTTTAGAAGCAACACCTTTACGATAAGTCTCAACGGTAGCCAATGACAGATTGAGGTCTGCTGCTATTTCCTTATTAAGAAGGCCTCGGCCGAGGGCCTCGATGACACGCTGCTCCCTGGGGCTCAAGGTAGTGATCGCCTTAAGATGCTGCTCGCATCCCGGAAAAGGCAAATAGAGATCATCCGTTCGGTGGCGCCACCAAGACTGGAGAACCTCGAGCATGGAGTCCCAAGCCTGTGACTTATTGACAATGCCGATTGTGAAAGGCTGTAGATCCGTTGGCGCCAGAAACTCTTCGGCCAGGGCAGTCACAAAAAGGAGCGCCGCGTTGGGATTAAGTTGAAGCAAGAGGTCCGCAGCGGGGCGGTAGGAATCGCCACCAAGCTGGACATCAATAACAAGAAGATCTGGAGGAGAGGCGCGAATCAGATCGCAGGCATTATCAACGGTACAGCTAACCCCGAGAACATTAAAGCCAGCGACCTCTGAAAGGATCCCAGCTATGGCCTGACCAACCATCTGGTGGTCATCGAGAACAATAACGTCCAAGCTTGGGGTGCACTTCGATATCATACAACATCATCAGGCGCCAGATGTCATGTCCCAATAGTGGGATGATTTACGGAGACGAGGAGAATGGCACAATTGAGTGAGAACAGAGAGATCACGGGGCAGTAGGCAGCCCATCACCCGAAAAGATTTGCAGCAGTCTGCTGCGAAGGGGGTCCCAATACAGATGGCCCTGAATTGGGACCTTGAACAGGAAATATCAACAAAGCCAGACTAAAGAAAGTCTTAAGGAGGTGCAGATGGCGATCTATGCCGAGCACCAACGCCTAATGTTTCGATCGAGTCAACGGCTGACAATCACCGTGGCTCACTCGACACTCGAAGCACTTGTTGATCGCAGCCAGCAGGAGGGACGCTCCCTCAGCAACCTGGCTGCATACTTACTCGAGAATGCACTCGAAGATCACGAGAATTGATCGAGGCCAGACGAACCGTGGCTATTTCCAACTCCAGCGTTGAACCAACGCAAGAGAAAGTCAGGTACGGCGATATTTGATGGTAACGGCATTCCTTGTGAAGTTGCCATCGCGGATTGCGACTGAGCGAACGTTCTAAAAGGGATGGGCAAACAGGTTGAATGTCGACGGCTCGGGTGCGCAAACAGACTCGCTAAGAAGGCTGCACACTGGCACTTGGAGCATCGATCATTCAGGCATCATCCTGCTCAAGTTCTGAGTAGATGGCCCAAAGAGATCGGTAAAGCGGCTTCATCTGATCCTGCAGCGTTTCGAGCCGTTCAGGAGCGCAGTGCTGAAGACGAGCTTCCTCGAGAAGTTGAATCAGCTGCCCCTGGAGGGAAGAGATTCGTAGGGAATAGCAGGACGTCGTGATAGGCAGAGAGGTCATTCCTTGACGAAAGGGCTTGGTGGTGAGTAGGAGGTGACGAAACGGAAAAGATATGGTGCCAAAGCACTTAGGAATGAAAGCCAAAGCAAAATAGAAATCATCGAGAAGTACTAAGACTCCAGCCAGGCTTACCATCCGGTTCATGCACCATGCAACGCTCGCCATCGCGAAGACCATTACAGTCACTGATACCCTTGAGGTATCCCGCAAGAAACCATAGTGTTGTGGCGGCCTGATCATTTTTAAGGAGCTCATCAAAATCAAGCCCCCTGAATCCGACTTCCCAGTCAGTGTTATCCATTGTTCAGGCAGATCTGGTAGTGGAGTAAGTGGTCATCGTGTGTGACGAGCGAAAGAGACAGCACGTCAGTGAAGCAAGTCGTCAGGGGAGATTACTGAGGCAATAGAGCCCTTAACTGATGGGCAACACCACTACCGGTAAGCAATTCGGTAGCGATCGCGATCACAAACCCAAGCATTGCGAGACGACCATTCAGGAGTTCAGCTTCGGCCGTGAAACCCCAGTTGCGAATTGAGTTCATTGAGCAATGAAGAAACCAACTCAGTCAAAGCAACGTTCGTGAACTCGACGGAAGAGAAAGCAAATATGACTCAAAGGTGCCGCAAACTCAATCGTCCTGTTTCAAACTGGCGATCGCCTGCTCAAGCAAATAGGCGCACAGGTTGCTGAAGCTGCGCCCCTCCTGCTCCGCCAGGGTCGATAGACGTTCGTGAATGTCCGAACGGATGCTGATGCAAGCGCGCACATTCTTTTGCGGGTTTGCCCGGGGCATGCGCAAGCAGCAGGCATGGGTCTACATATTCTATAGATCCTGATCGTGATGCTCTAGCGACCGGAGCCGTTGCTCAATGTGGTCCAAGCGTTCAAGGGTAGAAGGATCACCCATGCCGCTCCAGTTGAGGTCCTGCCTCACCAGCTGAATGATGTACGCAGTCACGGTGAGACTGAGCTCTCTGGAGCGCTGCTTGATGGCATCAAGCAGCATTGGCGGCAGAACCATCGAAAGCTGCTTGCGAGGTTCTGCTTTCAACGGGGGCCGACCTCGATCGCCCATCGCGGACCCAGGTGCGTCGGCCATTGGGAAGCTAAGCGATGCATGGTGATGCTAGGTGATGCAGTCTGATGCAGATGGTCAAGAGACCAGCAAAGGCAATGTCGCGGCGGAACTTAGACAAAGAAAGAGACCTCAAAAGAGAAACGCTGGAGAAGAGGTAATCGATTGAAGAGACAGGAGAAACCAGAATCAGCGAGAAAGGTCAACAAGACAAATGGACTGGCACCAAGACTCAAGAGAGAGTTTTAAAAGAGCGTTCGTCCTATCAAAAGGTTCTACACAAGGAGGCAGAGGGTAGACGTCAGGTCATGCTGACGGGTAGGAAGTGCGACGGGCAGTAGTTGCAGCAAGAGCGATCAATATGTGCAGCGAAGCAACAGGTCCGCAGCACAGCTCAATCGCGTGAGTCAACCTTGAATACAACGCAGGGGCCTTAGACGTGCGACACGCCTAACCAAGCCAGCCTTCTCGCTGAGAAGCGATCCATTGATATTCCAACAACTCGTAGACAATGATCTCTGTTCAGATGAATCAATACCGCAGAGAACCTCAGTAAAAGATCCCATTCCCCCACCCAAGAGAACTGGTTGACCAACCTGACGGTACGGATCTGGGATGTGGCCATGACAGGGGCCGAACGCACGGGTGGAACCTTGGCGCTGAACCCAAAGATGACGGGGGTCGTGACCGACAAGGTGGGATTCCTTCTGAACACTGTTGTGCGAAGCATCAACAAGTAGGGGCAGAAAGAGATCAGGCCAGTACTGGCGAAAGACCTCTCGGACGAGGTGCGTCAAGATCTGTCGATAGGCAAGGGCGCAATTGAGAGAAGCATGGATGGAGGCGAGCAACTGTTGGCCTAACTCTGAGTGCAACGGTGTCCAGGTCAATCCATGCAGTGCGGAAAGGTTGTCACGACAGGTCTGTTGACTGAGGCCAGCTGAACCAGCCTCGATCACAACAACGATAGAGGTGACGTGCAAGCCGAGATGGGATGCGATTGAAAGGTCATAGACATCATCTACCACATGAAGTTCAACATGGTGATTACCATTTCCAAAATGTTTTAGACGCTGTTGTACGTAGTCTTTTGCATGAGCAGAGACTGCGCAAGGGTCAGCAGAAGGCATCAAGCCAAGATGTTCGCAAAATTGAAGATCCTCAAGAAAACCCCAACCCTCCTCTACAGCCCAATGGGCTCCACTTCGCAACATCAGATCAAAAGAGTCTTGATTGCAATGGGCCAGACCACGTTGAATCAATCCTGCAGCCAGGCCCGATTGCAACGTTTCGGATAGGGACTCAAGCTGTGGCTCAAGTTGCGAAAGTTGGAGCCCCGTCTTTAGACAGCGAACGCCGTAGGCATGATCAAGGTGAATGTCACCGGAAAGGATCGCTCCGCCATGATTGGCATCGAAACCGACAACACAGCCGTTGGGCATTGCAAACCCTGGATGGGCATCGGGAAGCAGAATCACAGGGGTTGAAAGACCAGGCAATTGAGACAGAGTCCAAGCCTGCTCAAGGACCTGAGGATGCATGCGGAGAACGCACTGCTGGTCCCCATAGGCAATCAACGGGAATGAAGCAGCATCGGAATATGACCAGCAGTACTGGTCGATCTTCTTCCAATGAGTGAGATCCACCAAAGCCGTCCATCCAACACAAGAAAGAGTGACCGAAACGCAGTGGCTAAAACGAGTACGCTACACATCAGAAGCAGATTAGGGCAGGTTCTGCAGCACATAAGTGAATAGCTGAATGCGATTCGCAATCAAGGGTTAGCCTTGATAGGGAAATACTTGCATCTTGGAGGAACAAGTGGATCTAACCAAGTGGGATTCATTAGTGGACATTGAGAATATCGTTGATCGCGCTCTGAATTGGTCGAATGCACGATTCACACCTGCACTACCACTTGGCGGGTTTGGACCGCGCGTGGATATCCATGAAAGCGACAACAGCTATATGATAAAGGCCGACATGCCAGGTGTAGACAAGGAAGCACTGTCGGTGGGCATCGATGGGGAGATGCTGACCATCCAAGGTCAGCGCGGACGTGAAAGCTTAGAGGGCCGGTCTCGGATTCACCGCCTTGAGCGTTATCATGGCACCTTCAGCAGAAGCTTTTCGTTACCGGAAGATGCAGACGGAAATACCGTGAATGCTGTCTACGAGAATGGAGAACTGACCGTAACGATTGCCAAGAAAAGTGATGTTGAAAAGCCTAGAACACAGAAAGTTCCGGTGACAATAGGAGAATCCAAGCAGCAATAGAGTTCATCGTCAAAGCGGGTGGTCGAGAATCAAAACCCATCGGCCACTCCATCGATCATCAAATAATCCGAACAATCTGGTTTCTGCCATTTCCTTTGGCCATTGACAAAGCCTGATCAGCACGACCGAAAAGATCCGCAAATTCAGTGTCATCTGGAGAGAAGCTGACGAGACCTCCACTGATTCGTGGCCGGTAATCAGAATGATCGAAGATGCCCGGAAGGATCTCAAGATCATGTCGTATTGATTCGGACAGAGCAAGAGAATGACACTCATCGGCGTTCACAAACAAAACCGAGAGCTCTTCGTCGACAATCCGTCCGAATAAGTCTTCGATTCGCAGATGCTGCTTAACGGAGTTACAAACGTCAAGAAGGACCTGATCCGCAGCCTGGTGCCCCCAGCGATTGTTCACTTGATTAAAGTTATCGATATCAAGATTCAGAAGAGCCAGGGGTATGTCGTTACGACGAGCACCCTCCAGTTCGATTGATGCGAGGTGGAAAAAGCTATTGCGAGTAAAAAGATGGGTGACAGGGCAAAGCAGACTCTGCTGACGAAGTTCAATCTCACGCATGACAAGTTCAGCCATTTGCTGCAACATCGTCTGCTGATGATCATCGAATGGACGAGAGTCACGGTCAATCAGACAGAGCGTGCCAAGCCTATGCCCATCAGGAGAGAGCAAAGGTGCACCTGCATAGAAGCGGATATAGGGCTCTCCTAAAACCAGTGGATTATTCGAAAAACGATCGTCCTGAAGTGCATCGGGTACGAGCAAGACTGAATTCTGGGTGACGGCGTGTGCACAAAAAGCAGCTTGCCGTGGGGTCTCCGTAGCGTTGAGACCATAACGTGCCAGAAACCATTGGCGGTTCTGATCAACGAGCGAGACCAAGGCGATAGGCACCTGAAACACGTCAGCGGCTAGCTTGACTAACCGCTGAAGATGGGGATCAGGTGGTGTATCAAGGAGGTCATGGCGTTGAAGATCGCGCAACCTTTGATCCTCATCGACTGGCATGGGAAAGTCGGGATAAGGGGTCATCGTGAGCCGTTCTCATGAAGGCCACCGCCAGCAATTGAGCGGGTCATGTCTAAAAAGAGACACTCAGAACAAAGAGAGAAGGCCATTGAGATAGGCCTAGCGACTGTGGAGTAAAAGAAAACTGCAGAACAGGCTTATCCAAACAGGAGAGATCCACTGCTGCGAAGAGCCTGAGAGGAGTTAGTCGGACAACATGTGCAGACAGCATGATTTGATTTTCCAGTGATGAAGTGCAAGAGGAGTCCTCCTCATTGTCAAGAGTCAAGGAAATCGGCCCATGCAGATCAGGGCGCTTGGTTGTCAGATCAACAAGTGGTAAGTACGGCGTACATTCAATATGTTGATTCAAGAGCCGATGACGTAGTGCGTCAGATCAGCAGCAGATTGGGTGAGAGGACAACAATATAAAGTGAAGATAAATGCAATAGATCACTTACTGTGACTACAGAGTGAAAGCCAAGGGGAGTAATCGCAAGAATGAGGAGGCAAAGGTGCGCCAGCATGAGGCAAGCCACATCGACTAGGCCTCAGAATGCACAATTGCGAGGTAGGTCGTAGCAACTTTGCAGCAGATCCGCAT
>NZ_ADXM01000061.1:0-64768 GCF_000179255.1 Synechococcus sp. CB0205 | reverse complement strand
CGGGCCAGGGCGCCCTCTAGGGGGTCGGCCGCCAGCTTGGCGGCACAGCCCCGGCAGGCCATCACGGCCCCAGCGGCCATGGCTCCGGTGCGGGCGAATCCGGCCATGAAGCGTCGATCAATCGCCTCTTTCCAGCGCCAGAGCCAGCGGGAGGGACCCAGTGACCAGGGCCCGTAGAAGGCCACCGCCCGCCTGCGGCCATCGCCCAGCAACTGCAGGGCCCTGGCCTGGGGACGCCAAGGCCTCAGCGCTCGCTTGGGCTGCTCGAGGCTGCGTTTGAGGTTGATCGCCAGCAGCGGCGCCGCACGCACAGCCCAGACCCCGGAAGCCGGCCGAGGATCCCGGCGAATCAGCCCGCAGTCGCCGCTGGCAAAGATCCGGGGATGGCCCTCCACCGCCAGACTCGACTCCGTCCAGATCCGCCCGGTCTGGGGATCACAGGGCAGACCACTGGCCGCCAGCCAGGGCGGCGCCTCACTGCCGGTGCAGGCCAGATCCGCAGGCCGCTCGGGACCGACGCCGCGGCCCAGGGGGATGCCGGCCTCCGCCAACAGGCGCTCTCCGGCGCGGTTCGCCGCTGGCGATCCCAAGTGCAGATGCTCACCGCGCAACAGCAGCTCGGGCTGATGCCCCTGGGCCCGCAGGGCCAGGGCCACCTCCACCGCAGCGGCACCGCCCCCGCGGATGGTTAGCGACGGCGGTGCCTGCTTGAGCCACTGCAGGAAGGGCTCCAGCGGCTTCACCCCGAGCCGCCCCTCGGCGTGTTGGGTCTGACAGCCAAGATCCAAGCTGAGGCGATCGAACTGCAATGGCGGCCGCCCGGCCAGCAGCAACTGGGAGCGCGGCAGGTCGAGTCCCGTGATCTCAGCGCGCACAAAGGCCACGCCCGCCCGCTGGCAGAGATCGCGCAGATCAATGGCGCAGTCCTCGTGGCTGTAGAGACCCGCCACCAGCCCCGGCACCATGCCGGAATACAGGGCGGTGCTGCCCCGATTGACCAGCACCACGGCGGTGCGTTTGGGCTTGAGCTGCGGCCGCATCAACCAACGCCGCAGCAGCAGGGCATGGCTGTGGCCACCCCCCGCCAGCAGCAGCAGCTGATCGGGATCGCTCAAGGTCGCCCCTGGGCCGAGGCGCCCAGATCCATGCCCTTCGGTTCGCTGTAGGCCTGAACCTGGCGCGGTTGAGGGCTCTCCATTTAGGCAATCTGGCTCAGGAATTGCCGGGTGCGCTCGTGTTGCGGCGCAGTGAAGAATTGCTCGGGCGGTGCCATCTCCACCACCTCCCCCTCGGCCATCAAGACCACCCGACTGGCCACCTGCCGGGCAAAGCGCACCTCATGGGTGACGACCACCATCGTCATCCCCTCGCGGGCCAACTCCTGCATCACCTCGAGCACCTCCTGCACCATCTCGGGGTCAAGGGCACTGGTGGGTTCATCGAAGAGCATCACCCGTGGCTCCATGCAGAGGGAGCGGGCAATCGCCACCCGTTGCTGCTGACCGCCGGAGAGCTGCCCGGGGTACTTGTGGGCCTGCTCGCGGATGTTGACCCGCTCAAGGAGCGCCAAGGCCTCCTGCTCCACCTCCGCCTTCTTCCGCTTGCGCACCAGCACCGGAGCGAGACAGAGGTTCTCCAGCACCGTGAGGTGGGGGAAGAGGTTGAACTGTTGGAAGACCATCCCCACCTCCCGGCGGATCGCATCGATGTTGCGCACGTCATCGGAGAGGGTCATCCCATCGACGACGATCGATCCCCCCTGGATGTCCTCCAGGGCATTGAAGGTGCGAATGAAGGTGCTCTTGCCGGAGCCGGAGGGCCCCATGATCACCACCACCTCACCGCGGTAGACGTTCAGGTCCACACCCCGCAGAGCGTGGTAGCCATTGGGGTACCACTTCTGGACCCCGCGGGCCTCGATCATCAGGTCGCGATCCGTCATGGGGGACTCAGGCGGGTTGAGGGTTGGAGTTCAGGCGGGTTTCCAGGGCGCGGCTCCCCAAACCCAAGGCAGCGCAGCAGCACCAAAACAGCACCGCCAAGACGAGATAGACCTCGGCGTCCTTGCCGAGGAACGCGGGATTGGCCATCACCGCCCGAGCCGTGCCCAGCAGCTCAAACAGACCAATCAGCGAGAGCAAGGTGGTGTCCTGTAGCAGGTTGATGAATTGCCCGACCATCGCCGGAAGGGCGACCCGCAGGGCCTGGGGCAGCACCACCTTGAGCATGGCCTGATGGACCGGCAAGCCCAGGGCGCGGGCTGCCTCCATCTGCCCCGGCGGCAACGCCACCAGACCAGAGCGGACGGCCTCGGCCACATAGGCCGCAGCAAAGAAGGTCAGCACCCAGGCCGCCCGCCAGACCCGATCCGGCGAGAAGCCACCGGGCAAGAGCAAGCCCAGGATGTTCTGCCCGAGGAAGAGCAGGGTGATCAGCGGTGCCCCGCGGATGAACTCGATGTAGAGCACCGAGAGCCAACGCAAGAGCGGCAAACGGCTGCGCCGCCCAAGGGCCAGCAACACCCCCAGGGGGAAGCAGAGCAGGATCGCGAAACTGGCCTCGATCAAGGTCAAGAGCAGCCCCCCCCAGCGAGAGGGGGAGACCACCGGGAGACCCAATCCCCCCGCAATCAGGGTCATCCCCAGCAGGTAGAGCAGCGGCCAGATCACGGGCCAGCCGCGGCGGAAGGCAGCGGGAAGGGCCGGGCCAAGGCGCCCGGCCCACCAGCGGCAGGCCAACAGCAGCGCCGTGATCCCCCACCAACGCTGGCTGATGGCAACACTGAGCTGAAGAAACAGGGGCAGGAACAACGCCAGGCCGGCGAGCACTGCAGCGGCCAGGCGGTCGTTTGCAGGCCAAAGCCGTGCCCGGCGATCGGGGCGAGGGAAGGCCCGCAGCCATCCCCAACTCAACCCCGTGGCGGCCGCCAGAAGAACGCTCAGCAGCCAAAGACGCCATTGCTGATCCAGGGGATAGCGGCCGATGGCGAACAGGGTGCTGTTGGCCTGAATCACCGCCCACTGGGCCTTAAAGACCAACCAGTGCAGCAGGGCCTGGCCGCCGGCCAGCAAGGCCGCCAGCAGCACCACGGTGATCAGCCCATCGAGGCGAGAGGTGAACAGGGCGGCCCGTAGCCGTTGCAGAGAAGAGGAGCGCTCCATCAACGGCTCCTCAGCTGCACCGCACGGTTCAGCGCATTCATCAGGGCAGAGATCACCAGGTCCATGGCCAGGTAAGCCCCCAGCAGGATCACCATCACCTCCACCGCCCGTCCGGTTTGGTTGAGGGTGGTCTCCGCCACCGAATAGAGATCGGCGTAGCCGCAGGCAATGGCGAGCGAGGAACTCTTCGCCAGGGAGATGTACTGGTTGTTCAAACCAGGCACGATCACCGGCAGGGCCTGGGGCAGGACCACCCGGCGCAGGGTTTGCAGGGGGCTGAAGCCCAGGGCACGGGCGGCCTCCCACTGCCCCTTGGGCACCGAAGCAATCCCGCCGCGCACCACCTCCGAGATGAAGGCCGAGATGTAGACGATCAGACCGGTCAGCAGGGCCGCGAACTCAACACTCAGGCGAATCGGTGCCTGCCAGACCCCATTCACCAACTCAGGCATCCCCAGGTAGAGGCCCGATTGGGCGAGGACGACGCCCGGCCACTGGATTGCCTGGGCACCACCCGGCAAGGAGAGGAAGACGACGAAATACCAAAACACCAACTGCAAGAGCAGGGGGATGTTGCGGATCAGCTCGACGTAGACCCGCGCCAGGCCGCGCAGCAGAGCGTTGCCACTAAAGGAGGCCACGCCGACGGCGGTACCGACGATCGAGGCGCCAATCAGACCGATGACGACAACCCGCAGGGTGTTGACCAGTCCCGCCAGCAGCGCCCACCAGTAGGGCTGATCGGCGCTGAAGGGCAACCAACTGCCGGCGATGTCAAAACCGGCGGGGTTGCCGATCCAGCGCCAGGTCAGCAGCAACCCGGCCGCCGCCAGGTTCTGCACCAGGTTCCCCAGCAGGAAAGCCACCAGAACCAGCACCAGCAGACCGACCGCGGCCTGCAGCAACCAGGGGATCAGGCGGCGGTTGCGCCACCAAGGGGTGACAGGCGGAGCCATCAGCGGAAGGGCGGCGAATAGATCAGGCCGCCATCGGTCCACTGGCGATTGGTGCCCCGCTCCAGGTTGATGCGGGTGTTCACACCCAGGTTGCGCTCAAAGATCTCGCCGTAGTTGCCGACGGCCTTGATCACCTGAACGACAAAGTCAGCCGGCAATCCGAGCTGCTGCCCCAGCTGGCCATCGACCCCCAGGAAGCGCCGCAGATCCGCCTGGTTGCTATCGGCCTGGGCCTCAGCGAGCTTGGCCTCGACGTTGGCCTGGGTGATGCCGGATTCTTCCGCCTGCATCAGGGCATAGGCGATCCAACGCACCGCATCGGCCCAGGCCGGATCACCGTTGACCGTGCCCATGGCCAAGGGTTCTTTGCTCAGGTCACCGGCTAGCAGGACATGGGCCTTGGGATCGGGAAAGCTGCTGCGCTTGGCGGCCAGCAGCGCCCGGTCACTGGTGACCGCCACGCAACGGCCCTGGAGGTAGGCCCCATAGGTCTGACCATCGTTTTGGAACTTCAGCGGCATGTAGGCGGCGTTGAGCTCCCGCATCCGATCCGCCAGGTTCAGCTCGGTCGTGGTCCCGGTGGTCACACAGATCGGCTTACCGGCTAACTGCTTCAAGTAGGTGATGCCGCTGCCCGCGTTCACCATCACGGCCTGACCGCCATAGAAGTGAATCGGCGCAAAGCTGAGGGCATTGCCCCCTGCCGCATCGCGGCTGAGGGTCATGGTGGTGCTGCGGGAGAGCAGATCCACTTCACCGCTATTGACCGCCGCAAAGCGCTCGCTGGCGCTCAGGTCGCGGAACTCCACCTTGGCGGGATCGGAGAGCACCCCAGCGGCGACCGCACGGCAGAGGTCCACCTCAAAGCCCTGGTAGCGGCCATCGGGAGCGACAAAACTGAAGCCCGGCAACTTGCCATCAACGCCGCAGACCAATTGCCCGCGGGCTTTCACCGCGGCCAGTTTTTGGCTTTGGGGCCCCGAGCCCTCCACAGCGCAGCCGGTGAGGACGAGGCCAGCCAGCAGAGGAAGCGCTCGAAGGACCTTGCGGGGGGAAAAGGGCATCAACCAGGGCTCATTTCGCGAATTGTGCCACCGGTTTTTAAGGCTGGGCCATCGCCAATGAGGCCATGAAGCTCCCGATCGGAGCATCAAAACGCCGACGCGCTCTGCCTAGGGTCACCCCACCTATCGCTGAACGCAACGCGTCGATGAGCTCCATCAAGCGCTTGAGCTGGGCCATTGAGAACGTCTTTGAGCGCTGGCTCTGGAAATTCCGTTTGATCGCGATCGTGCCCGTGGTGATGAGCCTGCTCGGCAGCGGGGCGACCTTCATCAGCGGCACCTCCGAGATCTGGCACTCGATGGGGCTGCTCCTCGATGCCTCGCCCGATGACAGCCGCACGGTGGCCCTACTGCTGGGTGAACTGGTCGGCGGCGTCGATCTCTACTTGATCGGGATCGCCCTGATGATCTTTGGCTACGGCGTCTATGAGCTGCTGATCTCCGACATCGAAGCGGCGCGCAGCCCCGGAGCTGGTGGCAATGGGCTTCTGGACATCCGCAGCTTGGATGTGCTCAAGGAAAAGTTGGTGAAGGTGATCCTGGTGGCCTTGATCGTGGCTGCCTTCAAGTCGATGTTGATCTTCCCGATCGACAACACCACCAACCTGCTGGTCTTCTCAGGCTCGGTGCTGCTCTTGGCCCTCTCGGCCTATCTGGTCTCCGGCGGTCCCAACCGGTCCACCTGGAATCAGCCCCGGGAAACCCCCTTTGAGTAGGGCTCGCGCATTGTGTAAAACGAAGGGATGAGCAGCACCCTCACGATCCGCACCCCGGATGACTGGCATCTCCACCTGCGCGATGGGGAGATGCTGCAGGCCGTGGTTGGACACACGGCGCGGCAGTTCGCCCGGGCGATCGTGATGCCCAACCTCAAACCGCCGGTGACGACGGTGGAGCAGGCACGGGCCTATCGAGAACGGATCACGGCCGCCCTGACAGCAAGCCAAGGGCCTGATGCCGCCGCGGCCTTCACGCCGCTGATGACGGCCTACCTGACCGAAACGATCGAGCCAGCCGAGCTGGAGCGCGGCTTCAGCGAAGGGGTCTTCAGCGCCGCCAAGCTCTATCCCGCCGGTGCGACCACCAACTCCGACGCCGGCGTGCGCGATCTCGCCCACATCAGCACGGTGCTCGCCTGCATGGAGCGGATTGGCATGCCGCTGCTGATCCATGGCGAGGTCACCGATCCCGCCGTCGACATCTTTGATCGCGAGGCGGTCTTCATCGAACGGCAGTTGATCCCTCTGCTCCAGCGTCATCCGGCCCTGAAGGTGGTGCTGGAGCACATCACGACCGCCGACGCCGCACAGTTCGTGGCGGAGGGTCCAGCCAACCTGGCGGCGACGATCACCCCCCACCACCTCCACATCAACCGCAACGCCCTCTTCCAAGGCGGTCTGCGGCCGGACTTCTATTGCTTGCCCATCGCCAAGCGGGAGCGCCATCGCCTGGCCCTACGGGCCGCGGCCACCAGCGGCAGCAGCAAATTTTTCCTGGGGACCGACTCCGCTCCCCACCCCAGGGGCGCCAAAGAATCGGCCTGCGGCTGCGCCGGGATCTACAACGCCCCCTTCGCCATTGAGAGCTACGCCCAGGTTTTTGAAGAGGAGGGCGTTCTCGATCGCCTGGAGAACTTCGCCAGCGTGCATGGGCCCAACTTCTACGGGCTGCCGCTCAACAACGGTACGATCCAACTGGAGCGCAGCAGCGACAGCGACTGCATCCCAGGGTTAATGGAACTGGAGAACGGCAGCAGCTCGCCGACAACCCTGGTGCCCTTTCACGCCGGGGAAACCCTGAATTGGCGCCTGAAGCAGGCGCAATGGCGCGCGTCAGCAGCGTAAAGAGCTCGCAATCTTTCAACGACGGCTCAAAAGAATCCGCCTAATTTCCAAGCGGCTGCGTGAATCACGCGCTTCTTCCATAGTCCGCCCGATCCACATGTCTCTTGTCAAGGCGCCCGCTCTGGGTATCGAGAGGTTTGCAAACGGTCAGAACAAAGAACACAGGCAGCAGGCCTCCAATAGCGATAAGAGCACCATCATTCGTGCCGTCTACCAGCAGGTTCTGGGCGGTCAGCATGTGATGAAGAGCGATCGACTCGAAGGGACCGAGTCGCTCTTCCGCAACGGCTACCTGAACGTGCGCGAGTTCGTGCGCCTGGTGGCCAAGAGTGCCCAATACCGCGCTCGCTTCTTTGAGAGCTGCAACCCCTACCGCTTCATCGAGCTCAACCACAAACATCTGCTGGGCCGCGCTCCTCATAACAAAGAGGAGATGCTCCACCACTTCACGATCCTGCAGGAGCAGGGCTACGACGCGGAGATCGACTCCTACATCGATAGCGACGAATACAGCCGCAACTTCGGCAACGACCGCGTTCCCCACATGCATGGTTGGGGCTATTCGGTTGGCCACGAGGGGCGTCAGTTTTCCTATCTGATGCAACTGGCCCGGGGCGCCGCCGCCTCGGTCAAGGGCGACCGCAACGGCAGTCAGTTCAAGCTGGGCCAAGCCCTGCACCAAAACCGTGCCATTCCGGTGCCCGGTGCCGGTGCTGCGGTCAGCGTGGCCCGCTACGCCCACATCAGCACCGATGGTCCCTTCAAGGCCTCGATGTCCAGCGGGAGCGATCTGCCCAGCGGTGATCTGCCCAGCACCCGCCGCATCGACGGCAGCCCCGCCTACGGCTTCCGCAGCAACGAGTTGCTGGTCTCAGCACCGAACAGCGGTGCGGCAGAAGGCAGCCGAGTGGTCACGATCACCGCGACGGGCATCACCAACAACCGCTTCATCCGCCACGGCGCCTACACCACCCGCGTGCCCTACAGCCGGATGAACGAGGCACTGCAACGGGTCCTGCGCCAGGGCGGCCGCGTCGTCAGCGTCATCGTCAGTGGCGACAGCGACATCTCCTCAGCACCCGCCCCCGCGCCGACTCCTGCTGCCGACGAGCAACCCAAGGCCAAAGCCAAGGGGCGTGGCCGCTCCAAGGGCTGATTAACCCCCTCCCCATGACCTCTGCCCCTGGCCAAACGGCCGGGGGCTTTTTGTTGCTAGTCCCCGCCAAGATGGGACGACCTCTGCGTAAGCCACGGTGATCCTGCGGGGCCTTGCCACTGGATCGCTAACGCTCCTGCTCAGCCTGCTGCTTGGCGGCAACGGCTGGGCAAGCGAAGACAGCACAACACGCCCGAGCGAACAACCCCAACAGGCCTTCAGCCTGCAAGAGGCGCTGAAGCTGCCCGACTGGTTGTTGTTCTCGATCAGCTACACCGCCGAGCCCATGGCGAACCCCGTGGGAGGGGCTGCTCAAAGCTCGGCCTGGATCCAGGACACGTCGATTGATCTCCAACTGGGGACAGGTCTGAACCGTGAGATCCAGGACTGGAATGAGCAAGATCACTGGCACATCAACGCCAACATCAATCACGTCGCAGGCGATGTGAGCTATGGCACTCGCATTGGCGCGTTCTTATTCCCGCAAACCCTCGCGTACCCCGCTGGTTTCTATCCGACGGAACTGTCCTTGGAGCGCAGCGCCGGAGAAGGTTGGATCGGTGTCCGCGCTGGTGTGATTCCGATCAATGGTGATTTCGATGGAACGCTGCTGAGTGCGCCGATCCTCAACAACTACGTGCACTCGGCGTTGAACAACACCTACAACATCTTTGCGGGGAACCTACCGATCTCACCCTTTTCAAGCCTGGCCGCAAGGCTCGACATCCATCCCCACAAGGAGGTTGACGTCTACTACGGCTGGTTTGATCTCACGACCGCCATCCCGATCATCCAAGCCTTCGGCGCGCCGGTCGACATCACACCCACCAAGGTCGGAGACGCCCACATCCTGCAGCTGAACTACAGCCCCAAGCGCAGCCAGCCCGCAGGCAGCGTCCTACCCGGTGAGTTGTTCTCCATCGGCGGCTTCACCACGGACTACCAAGGCGCAGGACTGTTCGGCAGTGCGACCTGGAAAAGCGGTCTACCCCTGGGCCTCGATGACCGGGTCTGGATCGGCGGGTCCTACTCGCCGGAGTTTGATCTCAACCAGGCACCAAGCTTCCTCGGCGGCGGCCTGGTGATCCAAGGGGTCTTCCCCAAGCGCCCCCAGGACCTGCTGATCCTCGGTGGCGGGCACGCTGGTCTGAGCGCCGCGGCCCCACCGGGCTACCCAAACCAGCCCTACGAGGGCGTTCTGGAGCTGGGCTATCGCCTGCAGCTCAACCCCAATCTGAATCTGCAGCCCACCCTGCAGTGGATCTTCAACCCCAGTGGCCGAGACATCCCCACACCGGGAATCCTGACCACCAGCGTCCAGATCAGTCTGAACTTGTAAGCCGGCCAGAGGCCATGGCCTGCAGCAGCGCCCGATGGTCCTCTTCCACCTGATCGCTGTAGCCCAGGGCAAAGTTGGCCATGGCCCGATCAAAGCCCTTGTCATCCCCGAGGGCGCCATGGAGGCTTTGACGCTTTCCGCTTCTGGCGTGGGCCCGTGCCAAGACCATGGCGCAGAGCTTGGCGTAGGCCTTCAGGGAGGGGGGCTTCATCGAGGCGAGGGAGACCGAGGCCTTCCAGTCCCGCAGCTGCCGCCAGTACATCGGAATGCCCTTGGGCGTTGAGGTCCAGCCCAAGAAGGGATCGCAGACGCACTGGATCAAACGCTGGCCTTCGACAACCCGCTGTCCCTGATGCCCCGCCTCATTCCCCAGTTGCTGGTCGATGCAGGACGGCAGGGCCTGCTTGCTTTGCAACAACAACCAGTCCTCCGGATGGGGCCCCTTCATCAGGCCAATGGCACAGCGGGTGCCAACCGAACCCACGCCAACGGCTTTGAGGGCGGTGTCGACCAAGGCAAAGTCCTGCAGCTGATGGCGGCGGTGGGGTGGCAAGCTCTCGCGGTAGCCCGCCAGCAGGAAGGCGATCGCTTCGCTGTGGCTGGGGATGGACGCAGGATCCAGATCCGGCTCTGAGGCCCACAGGGCGGTGGGATCCAACAGGGCATGGCGCCAGACCAAGGGCGGCTGATGGCGAATCTGAGCGGTTCCATCCGGCAGGAACTCACAGTGCTTCTGAATGGCCTGGCGTCCCGAGCGCCGCAGGGCTTGGGACACCGCCACCTCAAGGTGAGAGCGGAAGGCCGTGGCCGGCAGCTCCTCCACGAACCGCTCGACATGGAGCAGGCAGTTCCAGAGTTTCAGGGTGGGGAGGTTGGCGTACTCCGCCATCGCCTTGCGATAGGCCGCGGCCACCTTGCGGGCGAGGCGGAACTGCTCCTCGCGATCCAGTTGCCACTGGCGTGCCACCAAAACGGCGCTGACCAGGAGGCGTTTGACATCCCACTCAAACGGTCCGGGTGCGGTCTCATCAAAGTCATTGATGTCAAAGACCAGGCTGCGCTCCGGCGAGGCATAAAAACCGAAGTTCAGCAGGTGGGCGTCACCACACAGCTGCACCCAATGGGGACTACGGGGCAAGGGCGCCAGATCGGCCGCCATCTGGGCCGCCGTTCCCCGGAACCAGGCGAAGGGACTCTCGGCCATGCGCCGATGCCGCTCGGCGATCAACCAGGGCAAGCGGGTGCTGTTCTGTTCCTCGATTCGGCTGATCGGATCCCGCCGATCAAGCAGCGGTTGCCAGAGCGAGAGGTCCTCCCATCCAGCCGCGTTGGGGTCGCTCGCACGCAACGGTCCTAGGAGGTGCACCACCTACTGACTTAGCGAGCCGCCGGGCAAAACGGAAGAATCTGGCAAACATGGAGACAAGCGCCTCGCCCTATGGCCCTCTCCTTTCGGGAACTCCAGGCCCAACTGCAGCCGGGCTGGGGCTGTGAGCACAGCGGCAAGGGCGGCCAGTTCGACGTGCTGGTGGTGCCCTCCCTGAGCATGGACCGGGCGCTGATGGCCCTGGTCACCGGTGCGCACCATTACGAGGAGCGGCAGCTGTTTTCGCTGATTCGGCTTCGGGATCCCGGGGTCAGGGCGATCTATGTCACCAGCAAGTTGCTGCCGGAGCTGGTGGTCGATGCGGTCCTCGAGCTTCTGCCCGGTGTCCCCACCTCCCATGCCCGGCGGCGTCTCCAGCTCTTTGACACCGATGATGCCTCCAACCGTCCGCTGACCGAAAAGTTGCTGGAGCGGCCCGCCCTGCTGGCCCGCATCAAAGAGCAACTGCGCCCGGGCCGCAGCTTCATCAGTTGCTTTGTCGTGACCGAGCTCGAGAAACGTCTCTCCGAAGCGCTGCAGATTCCGCTCCTCGGCACCGACCCCGCCCTGGGCCACTGGGGCAGCAAGGCCGGCAGCCGTGAGCTCTTTGCCCGTTGCGGGGTGCCGCACCCACCTGGGAGTGATCTGGTCCACAACCTCGAGGACCTGGCCGAAGTCACCGCCACGCTCTGGGAAACGCACCCTGAGCTCAGGCGCTGCGTGGTCAAGCTCAACGAGGGGATCAGCGGTGAGGGTAATGCCGCCCTGGATCTCGCCCCGTTGCAACTGCAGGAGCTCTCTGCCGCTGCCCGGCGCCAGCGGCTGCGGCAAGAACTGGAGCGACTGCCGATGCCCGCCCAAGGCTGGCTCACCCTGCTGGCGGAGCAGGGTGCCCTGGTGGAGGCTTTGCTGGAGGGGGGCGATCAACTCAGCTCCCCAAGCGTGCAAGGAACCATCCACCCCGGGGGGCGCGTTGAGGTGCTCTCCACCCACGAACAGATCCTGGGGGGCAGCAATGGGCAGACCTATCACGGCTGCCGCTTCCCAGCGGACAAGGACTATCGCCTCACACTGATGCGCCATGGCCAGGCCATTGGCGAGGCCCTGGGAGCCGAAGGGGCCCTGGAGCGCTACGCCGTTGACTTCATTGCCCGCCTGATCGATGGGCAATGGGATCTACAGGCGATCGAGGTGAACCTCAGGCAAGGCGGAACCACCCACCCCTACATGGCCCTGCGGGCCATCACCACCGGCAAGCTCGATCCGGGAACGGGTGAGTTTCTCTCCCCCACCGGTCAGGCCCTGCACTACAGGGCCACCGACAACCTCACGCATCCCAACCTGCGGGGGCTGCTGCCGGCGGACCTGATCGACATCGTCGCCGAAGCCGATCTGCACTACGACCCGGCACGTCTACGGGGCAGCATCTTTCACCTGCTGGGCTGCCTCTCGGAGTACGGAAAGCTGGGGATGACCTGCGTGGGTCGCAGCGCCGCGGAAGCCAAGCAGGTCTACGGGGCCACGGCGGGGCAACTGATCCAACAGGCCACCAGCGTCCAGCGCGGGAACTAGTCCTGCCCGCGGCCGGGATAGACCAAGACCGGCAACTCCGCGTGGGTCAGCACCCGTTGGGTTTCACTGCCGAGCACCAGGCCCGCCAAGCCGCGGCGGCCATGGGAGGCCATGAAGATCAGATCGCACTGGTGATCGCTAGCGGCCTCAAGGATCGCCTCATAAATCACGGCATTCACCGAGGTCGCCCCATCCGCCTCCACCCCCTTGGCACTGGCCTTGGCCTTGGCCGCCCCCAGTACCGATTCGGCGTAATCCGCATTGGCCTTGCTGAACTGCTCGGTCATCAGCGGATCCAGGACCAAACCCTCCCCATAGAGGGCTACATCGGGGCGACCGTAGTAGCTCGGTTGCACATGGAAAAAGGTGATCTTGGCGTCGATCTCACTGGCCATCTGCACCGCCTGATCCACCGCCAACTGGGACAGCTCCGAGCCATCGGTTGGCACCAGAAGATGACGAAACATCGGCTGCAGTCCTTTGCTCTACCCGAAAGCTAGTCAGGACGGCCCAATCCAACCGGCCAGCCGTGAGGCCGCCTGGGAGCGAGCCAAAGCCCGGGCCGCGGGCAGGGCCGGCTCCAGCTTTGCTGAGCTGAAGGGCGGCAGTTGGCGACTGCGCAACCAAGCCCCCCAGCGGAACTCATGGAAGGGAATCAAAGGCGCCGAGGTGATCACCTTCTCGCGCTTCAACTTCCAGACCAGGCTGCGGTAGGGATCGTCCTGGGTTCCCAGCAGCGTGGGGGGTAAGACCGACGGATGCTGGGGCCCCAGGCCGCGACCGTCATAGAGGTAGAGCCATCCCCGGCGCTGCAATTCAGCCAGGACCACCGCGGGATCGGCGCTGTCCACCTCCAGCGCCACATAGCCGAAGGCCGTGGCCTGGGGATCCAGCTCAAGCAGGGCGCGCAGGCGATGGTGACGATCCACCATCCAGAGCTCACCGGCGGCTGAGCGCACCAGCGGCGTGGGTTTGCGCTTTAAGTACTGACGCTGCTCTTTGGGGTCATCCTCAGCAAAATCCCTTTGGCGGCTGACGATCTCCGCCATGCCCACGCAGAGCTGAGTCGGATGCAGATCCTGAATCGGAACCTCGAGCAGCGCGTTCTTTCCGCCCTTCGGGGGTGGCAAGGGATGAAACGGAGGCAAACGCAGGGCCATGGACCGAACCTAAACCGGGTTTTTCAACTGCTGCTGTCACTCTTGGCCGTTTTTTGTGTCGGCGTGAACAGTGCCTGGGCTGCGGATTCAACCAGCTGCCAGACCCTCACGGATCCCCAAGTAGCCGCTCTATTTGACCGCTGGAATGCGGCCCTGGCCACTGGGGATCCCGCCCAGGTCAGCGCCCTCTACCGCCCGGATGCGCTGCTGCTGCCCACCCTCTCGAACCAAGCACGCACCACGACGGCGGGAATCGAGGACTATTTCAAGGGCTTCCTGAGCAAACACCCCACCGGCCGCATTGATGAGCGGGTGATCCAAAGCGACTGCAACGTGGCCATCGACGCCGGCAACTACAGCTTTGAACTGGACGGTCAGGGCTGGGTTCGGGCCCGTTACACCTTTGTCTACGCCTACCAGGATGGAGCCTGGAGCATCGAGCACCACCACTCCTCGCTGCTTCCCTAGGCCGCGGCCTTGAGCATGTGCCGCAGTTCGCCCTTCGGGAATTCCGTCAGGGCGGAGGGCGAGGGGACCGGGGTGGACTTCAGCCGTGCTCCCTCTTGGTGCTCACGGATGGTGAGGCCATAAATCTCGAGGAAGAAATCGAGATCAGCCACCGAGCCCGTCAAACCACAAAGGCGGTAGAGCTCACGCAGAGGAGTCCAGGGCCGGTCCAGGACGAGGCTGTTCAGCTGATGCAGACGAAAACGTCTCAGGGCCTTGAGCGGTGGTTCACCGCAATGGCTATGGAAGAGGTTCTGCAGGGTGCGAACACTGACGTGAACATGGGACGCCAGGTCCGGCATCCGCAGATCGCTGGCGTAATGCTCAGCGACATACAAGGCCAATGCGCCCATCACTGCCACGTCGGCTGGATCCATCGCTCGCTGTTGAACAGAGCGCTCCAACCGAGGCGAAGTAAAAACTTCGGTCACAAATTACGAGAACTTGCGATCCCGTGAGGGCGAATATCACGGAATCCTGCGCACCATGCAAAACCTGCATAACGCTCAGCGTGAACGGCCTCGAGCGGCGACGGTTGTCGGGGCCAACAAGCAATGGGGAGCGCCGCGCCAGCGCCGCTGGCGGCGCCGCTGCAACCAGGTCAACAGCAGCCGCAGGGCAATAAAGCCGTAGAGGCCAAGCAACACCAAGCTCGCGGCATCTTTGGAGCTCGCCATGACCAGGGTCAATGCGCAACCCTGTCATCCAAGCGGCGCCTGATCACCCGTCAATCGGCATTTGTGCCGAGCTTCAGGCAACCTTCACCCCCTTCCAGAACGCCACCCGTTCGGTGATTTCTGCGGCGGCGGGCTTGGGGGTCTCGTAGCTCCAGGCGCAGTTGGCATTGACCTCACCGTTGACCACCACATCCCAGTAGCGGCAGGTGCCCTTCCAACCGCAGCTACTGGTGTGGCTGCTGTCGCGGAAGAACTCCTGCTTCAAAGCCGCCCGGGGGAAATAAGGATTGCCCTCCACCACGACGATGTCGTCGCTCTCGGCGATGACGGTTCCGTTCCAGCTGGCTTGCATGCTTGAGGGGATGCCATTGCCGCCATGATCTCGCCTGAGCCAAGCAAGTCGGGGCCCCGCTGGTTCGTTAGCGGAGATCTCGATGGGTTTCTCGGCCTGAGCCTGGACAACCTGATCCAGATCCTGCTGATCCTGGGGCTCTGCCGCGGGGTGCTGGGCTACCCCGATGCCCTGGTCTTTGGAACCATCCTTCCCGCCACCGGCATCAGCCTGTTAATCGGCAATGGTGCCTACGCCCTGCAGGCCTTCCGGCTGGCGCAACGGGAGAGACGCAGCGATCGCACGGCCCTGCCCTACGGCATCAACACCGTCAGCCTCTTCGCCTACATCTTTCTGGTGATGCTGCCGGTGAAACTCACCGCCCTGGGCCAGGGGCTGGATGAGGCCAGCGCCGTCCGGCTGTCCTGGCAGGCGGGCCTGGTGGCCTGCCTGGGCTCGGGCTTGATCGAGGCCTGCGGCGCCTTCTGCGCAGGCTGGCTGCGGCGTTGGCTGCCCCGGGCCGCCCTGCTCTCCACCCTGGCAGGGATTGCCCTGGGCTACATCGCCCTGGGCTTTTTGCTGCGCACCTATGCCCAACCGCTGGTGGGTCTGGCGGTGCTGGCGGTGATCCTGGCGACCTACTACGGCAAGGTCCGCTTCCCGATTCCGGGTGGCCTGCTGGCGGTCCTCGTCGGCAGCGCTCTGGCCTGGAGCAGTGGACTGATTGACGCCAACCCGGAGCGCTGGGCCCAGGAGGCCGCCCAAATCGGTTGGCGCTCGCCCCAGCTGCAGCTCGGGAGCCTCTGGGATGCCCGCGGGCAACTGCTGCCCTGGCTCGGGGTGATTGTTCCGATGGGGCTGTTCAACGTGCTCGGTTCACTGCAGAACATCGAGAGCGCGGAGGCCGCCGGCGATCGCTACCCCGTGCGCAGCTCACTGTTGATCAATGGCCTGGGAACGGTGGTCGCCGCTGGCCTGGGCTCCTGCTTTCCCACCACGATCTACATCGGCCATCCCGGCTGGAAGGGGATGGGGGCCCGCATTGGCTACTCCTGGCTGAACGGCCTGCTGATGGGCGCGGCCTGCCTGTTGGGGCTGTTTGGGGTGGTGGGCCAGATCGTGCCGATCGAAGCCGGGATGGCAATCGTGCTCTACATCGGCCTGGTGATCACGGCCCAGGCCTTTGAGGCCACACCCCGCGCCCACGCGCCAGCGGTCGCCCTGGGGCTGATGCCGGGCCTGGCGGGATGGGGGGCCCTGCTGATCAAGGCGGGGCTCCGCGCCGGTGGAGCCGGCGGTGCCGAGACCCCCTTTGGCCCTGGCTTGCTGGAGGCACTGCAACAGGCCGATGTCTGGGCTGCGGGTGCCTTTGCCCTGGAGCAGGGCCAGATCATCACGGCCATGCTCCTAGCGGCGATGGTCGTCTACGCGATCGAGCAGCGCTTCAAGGCCGCCTGCCTGGCGGCCCTGGTGGCCGCCGCCTGCTCCTGGTTTGGCGTGATCCACGCCTGGCAATTCAGCGCCAGCGACACCACCCTGCGATTGGGCTGGGGTGTGGGCGCAGCCTGGGCTCAGGGTTATCTGGCGATGGCCGCGGTCTTTGCCGCCGCCAGCCTCAAGGGCCGCCTCACCAGAAACGGCTCATGATCTCCAGCCGCGCGACCCCCAGCGGTGCTGGCACCGGGTCGGGGCCAGCGGGCAGGGCCTGCACCGCAAAGACATAGGTGTCAGCCCAGGTGGGATTCAGCGGCGGGCGCAGGGCCAGGGTCACCTCCTGACCGGGTTGCGGAGGCTCCGGGAAGACCGCCCGCAGCGTGCGCGTGGCCTGATCAAAGGTGGCCTCCACTGGCACGGCAGCACCCTCCCGCCGGGGGCGACCAATGAAGGCATGGGCACGCTGGGGCGCCAAGGAGAAATTGCGATCCACCCCGCGGATCTGGGTGATCACCAAGCCCCCCAGTCCGGCCCCGGCGTTCTCAGCCAGGGTGACGGTGAAGTAGTACTCCCCCTGGGCCTGATTGACATACCAGTAGTAGTTGGTGAAATCCACTTTCCAGGGTGGATTGGTGAAATAGGTCTGGCCCCGCAGCTCCAGGGCCGCCGCGGGCTCAGGCCGGATGCCGTCGGCCGCTGCACCAAGCAACAAACCAAGCGCCGTGCAGGCGGCGGCCGATGACGCTCTCCAGGCGGCCATAGCTGCATTGGTGTGGATGGTTGAACGCTAGCCAGCGTTTTTGAGAGCAGTTGATATCTTCAAAGCACTGCAGCGCACCTCGATGAACCGGGCTGAACTCGATGCCATCGAACTGATGCTGCGGGACCTCAACACCCGCCACGAAGAGATCCGCCACCGGGCGGCCTTCCGCGGTTGCACCCGCGAACTGGTCACCCTGCAGCAGGAACTGGTGCAGTACCTGATGGCCAAGAAGGCCCAGATCAGCGGCCGCTAATTCCGCCTAGGCCTCAACGAGAAAGGGAACGGGGTTCTGATCGCGGCGGTGCTGCACCGGCAGCGCTTCCGCTTGGGCGTTGCCATCGAGGGCGGCGGTGGTCTCCAGGGCGGCGCGCAGCAGACGGCCGGCATGCAGGGACATGTCCCGCGGCACCGAGATCCGATCGCGCAGGTAACGCAGACCCGCGGCCGTGCCGGCGGGTGGAGTAATCGCACCGTTGGCCGGCTTCAACAGCAGGGTCAGGGCCGCGCGCAGTGCCTGATCAAAAGCCGCTGAGGGGGCGGGATTAATCGCCAGCAAGCGCTCGCGGTGGCGCAGCACCCGGGCCACGGCCTCAAGGGCTGCCCCCTCGGGCGCCGGCTGGCGGGTCTCGATCACGGCCGGATCCTCCACGGGCCAGGGACCCTGGTCGATCAGCTCAGCGACGCGGCGTTGCTCGGCCGTGCCGCTGGCCAAGCAGCAACCCATCTGCGGCGGAAGGTCATGGGCATGGGTGTGGAAATCGCTCTGGGTACCCAGGTAGGTGCGGCGCTGCTCCAGCGCCGTGAACCAGCGGTCGATGGCCGGGTGCTGCTGGCGAATCCCGTAGCCCTTGTAGTAGGCGAGGGAGGCGTTCATCCGTTCGAGGTAGGGGATGAAGATCACATCGGCACTGCTGAAGCGCTCGAGGAAAAACGGACCAGGGGTGGCCTCCAGGGCCTCCTCCACCAGGGTCGCGATCCGGGCGAAGTGCTGTTCAGCCGGAGCGCTGTGCGCCCCTTGGCCCTCGCAGTAGCAGAGCCATTGGCACCAGGCGCGAAACAGGCGGCGCTCCAACTGCCGCAGGGGGAAGACATCGGGATCACTCAGGCCAGCCTCCAGCGGCCCAAAGGCATCCTCCAGGGCCTGAAGGATCACATCGCTCTCGGTGTAGAGGCGCCCGTCGAGCTCCAGGGCCGGCAGCATTCCCGAGGGGACAACCTGCTTGTACCAGCGCTCCTTCTCGCCGTAGCAGAACATCGTCACCTTGCGGATCCGGTAGGGGATCCGCTTCTCCTCCAGCCAGAGCCAGACCTTCTGGCAATAGGGACACCAGGCGTGGTGATCGCGATAGAGGGTGACGCGCACCTCCGATTCCGGCCGGCCAAACAGCCGCAGCCGCGCCTGGGCGTTGGTGGGGCCCTCCTGACGCAGCTGCAGCAGTTGCTCTTCGCTCTGCAGGGGCAGCAGCTCGGCAAGGTCCTCCCAGCTCAATGCTTGCGGGCCCGGGGAGCTGAACATCAACAGGAGGGCGGGACGATCTTCTGTTTTAGGGAATCAAAGCGGCAGCGCGGGTGCCTCTAGGCAACACTTGAGGCAAGCAAGGGCGAGGGCATGAGCGACCACTTCGATCTGATCGTGATCGGCGCAGGCTCAGGCGGACTGGCCGCCGCCAAGCGCGCTGCCTCCTACGGCGCCCGCGTGGCCATCGTTGAAGGGGATCGGGTCGGCGGCACCTGCGTGATCCGCGGCTGTGTGCCCAAGAAACTGATGGTCTACGGATCCGCCGTTCGCCACCAACTCAGCGATGCCGTGAGCTACGGCTGGAGCCTGGGCGAGGTGAGCCATGACAGCAGCGTCCTGCTCCGCAAGGTGCGCGCCGAGGTGGATCGCCTCAACCAACTGCACATTGGCTTCCTTGAGAAGGCTGGCGTTGAGCTGGTGCGCGGCTGGGGCCGTCTCGCCGACGACCGCAGCGTCAGCGTCCAGGACAGCAGCGGGAAGGAGACCCGGCGGCTGAGCGCCGAGCGAATCCTGATCGCCGTTGGCGGACGCCCCCATCGCCCCGAGATCCCGGGCGCCGAGCTGGGCTGGATCTCGGACGACCTGTTTGAACTCGAGCAGTTCCCCAAGCAGGTGGTCGTGGTCGGCGCCGGATTCATCGCCTGTGAGTTCGCCTGCATCCTCAATGGCCTGGGGGTCCAGGTGACCCAACTGGTGCGCGGCGATCACCTGCTGCGGGGCTTCGATCGGGAGTGCGGCCAGGCCGTGCTGGAGGCGATGGAGGCCGAGGGCATCACGGTGCGCCTCGCCCACAGCCCCGCCGCCATCGAAGGCGAACCGGGGGCGCTAACGGTGGTCACCCAAAGCGGAGAGCGCATCGCCTGCAACGGCGTACTGCTCGCCACGGGCCGCCGCCCCTTCCTGGCGGGCCTCATCCTCGAAGCCGCTGGGGTGGCGATGGAAGGCCATCGCATTCCGGTCGACGCGGATCAGCGCACCAACGTGCCCCACATCTACGCCGTGGGAGACGTCACCGACCGGGTCAACCTCACCCCGGTCGCCATTGATGAGGGCCGGGCCCTGGCCGACAGCATCTGGGGGAACAAGCCGCGCCAGGTGGACCATGACCTGGTGGCGGCTGCGGTCTTCTCCCAGCCGGAGCTCTCCAGCGTTGGCCTCAGCGAAGAGGCCGCGGTCGAGCGCTACGGCAAGGACGGCATCAAGGTCCATCGGGCCCGCTTTCGTCCCATGAGCCAGGCCCTACCGGCCCGTGATCCCAAGGTGCTGCTCAAGCTGGTGCTCGAGGCCGGCAGCGGCAAGGTGCTGGGCTGCCACATGGTGGGCGAGCACGCGGCCGAGATCATTCAGATGGCGGCCATCGCCATCGGCATGGGAGCGACCAAGGCGGATTTCGATCGCACCATGGCGCTGCATCCGACGATCTCAGAGGAGTTCGTCACGCTGCCCAACTAAGGCCATGCGCACACTCTTGATCAGCGGCGCCAGCCGCGGCATCGGCCGGGCCATGGCCGAGCGGCTCCTCGCAGGTGGCCATCGCCTGAGCCTTGGCCTGCGCAACCCAGGCGACCTCAAAGGCAGCCCCCTCGACCCCGAGCAGGCCGGCGCCGAGCGCGTGCTGCTGCATCCCTATGAGGCGGCCGAGCCCACGAGCGCCGAGGCCTGGGTGCAGGCGACGCTGGAGCACTTCGGAGCGCTCGACAGCGTGATCCACTGCGCTGGGATCTTCTCGCGGGTGCCGCTGCTGTTTGAGAGCGGCCAGGAGCAGGAGATCCAGCGGCTGTTCGACGTCAACGTCATGGGGCCCTGGTGGCTGACCCGGGCCGCCTGGCCTCAGCTCCAAGCCCATGGCTCCGGGCGCGTCGTCGTGCTGGTCTCCATGAGCGGCAAACGCACCAAGGGCCGCCTGGCGGCCTACAGCACCAGCAAGTTCGCCTTGATGGGGCTCTGCCAGACCATGCGCAATGAGGGCTGGGAGAGCGGGATCCGGGTGACGGCGGTCTGCCCGAGTTGGGTCAACACCGACATGGCCGCTGCGGTGAAGGCCCTGCCCCCCGAGCAGATGACCCAGAGCGAAGACCTGGCCGCCCTCACCAGCCAGCTGCTGGATCAACCCAACAGCTGCGTGCCCTTTGAGCTGGCGGTGAACTGCAACCTCGAGGCCTAGCGCTCGAACTTGTACTGACGGGTCAGCTGGAAGACCGTGCTGCTCAGCAGCAGCAGGGAGATCAGGTTGGGGATCGCCATCAGACCGTTCAGGATGTCGGCGACGGTCCAGATCAGATCAAAGCTGGCCACTGAGCCCAAGACCACCACGGCAACCCAGACCAGACGGAAGGGCTTGATGCCCTTCACACCCACCAGGAACTCCAGGCAGCGCTCGCTGTAGTAGCCCCAGCCCAGGATGGTCGTGGCGGTGAAGAAGACCGTGCCGAAGGTCACCAGCCAGGCACCACCGGGCAGACCCCAGTCAAAGGCGGCCATGGTCAAGGCAACGCCCTGGGGAGCCGTTGCCCCTTCCATGGGCAGCCATGCACCGCTGATGACGATCACCAGGGCGGTCATCGTGCAAACAATGATCGTGTCGATAAAGGTGCCGAGCATCGCGACGGAGCCCTGCAGCACCGGATCACCGGGCTTGGCCGCCGCCTGGGCGATCGGCGCGGTCCCCAGGCCTGCTTCGTTGGAAAACACGCCGCGGGCGATCCCCTTCTGGATCATCACGCCGATAGCACCACCGGCCACGGCCTGGGCCGAGAAGGCGTCTTGGATGATCAGCGCCAGGGCCGCGGGAATCTCACCCAGGTGAGCCAAGAGAATCGTCAGGGCGCCGCCGACGTAGACGATGGCCATGAACGGCACGACCGCCGAGGCCACCCGTCCAATCCGTTCGATGCCGCCGATGATCACAGCAAAGGTGATCGCAGCAAAGACCACACCGGTCACCAGAGGCGGGATCCCAAGACTCACGTTCAAGGCCTTGGCCAGCTCATGGGCCTGAACGCCATTGCCGATGCCAAAGCCGGCGAGGGTGCCAAAGAGCGCAAATAGAACGGCCAGCCAACCCCAGCCGCGGCCAAGGCCATTGCGGATCACGTACATCGGACCACCAACGTGCTCGCCCAGCTCATCCACCTCGCGGTGATGGACCGCCAGCAGCGACTCGGCGTACTTGGTGGCCATGCCCACCAGGGCAATCAGCCACATCCAGAAGACCGCGCCTGGACCACCAACGCCAATGGCACCGGCGACACCGGCAACGTTTCCGGTGCCGATCGTCGCTGCCAGGGCTGTCATCAACGACTGAAAGGCCGTGACATCACCCTCGCCGTCGGACTGACGAATCGAGGCCCAGGTCTGCCGCACGGCATAGCCGATCCGGCGGAGGGGCATGAAGCCGAGGCCCACCATCAGGTAGAGCCCCGTCAGGCCGATCAACCAGAGGGTGTAGGGCCCCCACACCACTGAGTTGATCTGATTGAGCAGATCCTGCATCCGATCCCGCCGGTCAAACCTGGCGGGATCGTGTCACATCTGCTGGCGTTCAGCTATTGGCGTTGAGGGCTTCGAAACGGAAGACCTGACGACCGGCCGGGGTGTCACCAAAGGCCTCGGTTTCCACCACCCGCTCGCTCAGCACCCAGGGACCCTCACCGGCCAGGGGAACAAAGGTGTCGGTGAAACGGCTCTTGCCGCCGCGGGCCTCGCCGCTGGCGGGATCGGCGTACTGGCTGGTGTAGCTGTGGCTGAGGTAGCCGCTGCCGGTGTCGGTGGTGCTCTCGGTGAAGATCGTCACCACGGTGCCGTGGATGTGGCGGTGCACCATCGTCACCACGTCGTCCTTGATCCGGTAGCGGTCGCCGGCGTTCTTACCGCCGACGATCACCTCGGTCCCAACCACATCGGTCTCACCGGCGGTGAAGGTGTTCTCGCCGTGGGTCTGCTCGAAGCTGCGGCGCACGCGGTGGATGCAGACCTCCCAGAGCTGGGAGGCGATCGCCTTATGGATCTCCTCGTTCTCGATGCCCTCCACCTGGGCCTTCAGGTCAGCGCCCACCTTGAAGCTGCCTTCGACGCGCTGGTCCTCCTGCTCCCAGATGCAGCGGCCGCTGTAGCCACCAAAGCCCGGGGCCCAGGTGTAGCGGTTTTCATAGGCCGCCCGGAAGGCAGCCGTGCAGTCAGAGCCTGAGCTAACCGGAGCAGAGCTAGGGGCGACAGTCACGGATACGCATGCAGCAAGGAACCAGCGTAGGGGGATGAAGCGATCGGTGATTTCACGGACGACTTAGCTCCACGCAGCCCATAGCGTTGAAGCCATGGGAGCAGGAACCAATGCTTCTGCGGAACAGAACTAAGATGAACGGGTGATCCGCTCGTTTCGATGCGCAGACACCGAGCGACTAGCGCAGGGATGGGCGATCCCCCGCTTTCAGGCCTTCGAACGGGTAGCCCGGCGCAAGCTTCGCCAGCTGGACATTGCCTCGCGCCCCGAGGATCTGCGCATTCCCCCCGGCAATCGACTGGAAGCACTGCGCGGCGACCGAGCTGGAGAACACAGCATCCGGATCAACGACCAATTCCGCCTTTGCTTTGTTTGGTCAGATTCCGGCCCTGAAGCCGTTGAGATCGTTGATTACCACTGATGACTGCCACACATCGCCTAAGCCCCATTACCCCAGGTGAACTGCTCGTTGAGGAGTTTCTGGTTCCGCTCGGGGTCAGCCAGTACCGACTGTCGAAGGCCATCAAGGTGCCGGCATCCAGGATCAGCGAAATCGTCTCCGGTCAGCGATCGATCAGTGCGGATACCGACCTGCGACTCTGCCGCTTCCTGGGCCTCAGTCCCGGGTACTGGCTTCGTGCTCAAGCCGCCTACGACACAGAGATTGCCGGAGCGGAGCTCGCTGAGGAGATCGCCAAGATTCAGCCCTTGGTGAGCAGCTGAGTCCCTATCCGTGGATGTCCTGCAGGGCGCGCACCTGCATCTCCTGGGCCTGAAGGGCGGCGATGCCCTCAACTGCGGCACGGGCACCGGCCAGGGTGGTGACGGTCGTGACGGCGTAGTCGATGGCCGCGCGGCGCAGGTACTTGTCGTCGTGGGCGGCCTGACGACCGACCGGGGTGTTGATCACCAACTGGATCTCACCGGAGCGAATCGCATCCTCGATATTCGGGCGGCCCTCGTGCACCTTCAGGACGGTCTCAACCTTGAGGCCGGCCTCCGCCAGCGCGCGGGCGGTGCCTTCGGTGGCCACCAGACGGAAGCCCATCTGATCAAGGCGCTGGGCGACGGGTAGCAGGGCTGACTTGTCGCGGTCATGGGTGGAGAGGAAGACCGTGCCGCTGGTGGGCAGGGCCTCACTGGCGCCCAACTCCGCCTTGGCGTAGGCCAGGCCGAAGCTGGTGGCCGTGCCCATCACCTCACCGGTGCTGCGCATCTCCGGACCCAGGATCGAGTCGGCGCCGGGGAAGCGCTTGAAGGGCAGAACCGCCTCCTTGACCGCCTGCAGGGGCGGCTTGGGCTCGCTGGTCAGACCGATCTGATCGAGGGTCTTGCCCGACATGATCCGGCTGGCGATCTTCGCCAGGGGCGCACCGGTGGCCTTGGCCACGAAGGGCACGGTGCGGGAAGCCCGGGGGTTGGCCTCAATGATGTAGACGAGTCCGTCCTTGATGGCGAACTGCAGGTTGATCAGGCCGTTGACCTGAAGGGCCAGGGCCAGGGCTTCAGACCACTGGCGAATCGTGGCCAGGGCCTCCTGCTCCAGGCTGACCGAGGGCAGCGCGCAGGCCGAGTCACCGGAGTGCACGCCGGCCGGTTCGATGTGCTCCATCAGGCCGCCGATGACGACCTTGCCGGTGGCATCACAGAGGGCATCGACATCGACCTCGGTGGCGTTCTCGAGGTACTGGTCAATCAGCACCGGGTGATCCGGCTCGACATTCACCGCCTCGTTCATATAGCGGTTCAGCTCGTCCTCGCCGTAGACCACCTCCATCGCCCGGCCGCCCAGGACGTAACTGGGGCGCACCACCACGGGATAACCAACACGCTCGGCCACCACGCGGGCCTCCGCTTCGCTGCGGGCCAGGCCATTGCGGGGCTGACGGATGTCCAGGCGACGCAGGATCGCTTCGAACTGCTCGCGGTCTTCCGCCGTGTCGATCGATTCGGGCGAGGTGCCCCAGATGCGGGTACCCGTGGCCTGACCGGCGGGGGACTGCAGCCAGTTCAGCAGGGGAATCGCCAGCTTGAGGGGGGTCTGGCCGCCGAACTGAACAATCACCCCCTCAGGCTTCTCGGCCTCGATCACGTTGAGCACGTCCTCAAAGGTGAGGGGCTCGAAGTAGAGGCGATCGGAGGTGTCGTAGTCGGTGGAGACCGTCTCGGGGTTGGAGTTCACCATCACCGTTGCGAACCCCTCCTCCTGCAGCGCAAAGGAGGCGTGGACGCAGCAGTAATCGAACTCGATGCCCTGGCCGATCCGGTTGGGGCCACCGCCCAGGATCATCACCTTGCGCCTGGACTCCGGCTGAACCTCGGACTCCGGAGCGATCAACTCCAGGCTGCCGTCGGGGAGCAGACGCTCCATCGGCCGCTCATAGGTTGCGTAGTGATAGGGCGTGCTGGAGGCGAACTCAGCGGCACAGGTGTCCACGGTTTTGAACACCGCATTGACGCCCAGGTTCTGGCGATGGGCGCGCACCTCCAGTTCCTTGCTGCCGGTGGCCCAGGCGATCTGACGATCGGAGAAGCCCAGCTGCTTGAGCTCCAGCAGGGCGGTGGCATCCAGGGCAGTGAGGTTCTGGCCCTTGAGCAGACGCTGCTCGCTCTCGATGATCCGGCGCAGCTTCGCCAGGAACCAAGGATCGATGGCGGAGATCCGATGGATGTCGGCATCGCTGTAGCCGTTCACCATCGCCGTGCGAACCGCAAAGATCCGATCGGGTGCAGGGGTGCGCAGTTCCCGGTCGAGGTCCGAGCGCTCGGGGCTGGGGTCCGGGCGATCGCAACCCCAGCCGGCGTGTCCGGTCTCCAGGGAGCGCAGGGCCTTTTGGAAGGACTCCTCAAAATTGCGGCCGATGGCCATGGCCTCGCCCACCGACTTCATTGCGGTGGTCAGCACGGCGGGGCTGCCGCGGAACTTCTCGAAGGCGAAGCGGGGGACCTTCGTCACCACGTAATCAATCGTGGGCTCGAAGCAGGCCGGTGTCTTGCCAGTGATGTCGTTGATGATCTCGTCGAGGGTGTATCCGACGGCCAGACGCGCAGCGATCTTGGCGATCGGAAAACCCGTGGCTTTCGAGGCCAGGGCCGAACTCCGCGAGACGCGGGGATTCATCTCGATCACGATCACGTCGCCATTGGCGGGATTGATCGCGAACTGAATGTTGCTGCCGCCGGTGTCCACACCGATCTCGCGAATGATCGCGATCGACTGATCCCGCAGGCGCTGGTACTCGCGGTCCGTCAGGGTCTGGGCCGGGGCCACGGTGATCGAGTCACCGGTGTGCACCCCCATCGGATCGAGGTTCTCGATCGAGCAGACGATCACCACGTTGTCGGCGGTGTCGCGCATCACCTCCAGCTCGAATTCCTTCCAACCGAGCAGGGACTGCTCAATCAGGATCTGATTCACCGGGCTGGCGTCCAGGCCGCTCAGGCAGATCGCCCGGAACTCCTCGGGGTTGTAAGCGATGCCGCCGCCGCTGCCCCCCAGGGTGAAGGCCGGGCGAATGATCCGCGGATAGCTGCCGATCTGATCCCCGACAGCCTCGGCCTCCTCCAAGGTCGTCGCGATGCCGGAGGGGCAGACACCCACCCCAATGCGACCCATGGCCCTTTTGAAGAGGTCCCGGTCTTCCGCCTTTTCAATCGCCTCGAGGTTGGCGCCGATCAGCTCCACCCCGTACTTCTCCAGGGTGCCGTCCTTGGAGAGGGCCACCGCCAGGTTCAGGGCGGTCTGTCCGCCCATGGTCGGCAGCAGGGCGTCCGGACGCTCCAGCTCGATCACCCGGCGCACCACATCAGGGGTGAGAGGTTCGATATAAGTGCGATCCGCCATGTCCGGATCGGTCATGATCGAGGCGGGGTTGCTGTTCACCAGCACCACCTCAAAACCCTCGGCCCGCAAGGCTTTACACGCCTGGGTTCCCGAGTAATCAAATTCGCAGGCTTGCCCGATCACAATCGGGCCTGACCCCAGCAGCAGGATGCGACGCAGATCCGTGCGACGGGGCATAGCAGGGGGCCGGCAGCCAAACCCATCCAGCCTCTCACGTGGCTGAAACCCCTTGCTGTTAAGCCAGACCCAGCCAACGATCCCGTCGTGGCTAGTGTTGTCTTCAACACGGCCGAAGCGTCCTCATGAGCGAACTCCAGCGCCTGAAGGGGCTGCTGCCTCCCGAGATGCAGAGCTGGGTGTTTGTGGAAGCCGCGGCCTCAGCAGACCCGCCGCTGATCACCATCGAGGAGATCGGCCGCGATGAGGTGGAGGTTCAGCTGGATCTCCAGAAGTGGGATGCCCTGGCGATCGACCACCGCAACCTGCTCTTCTGGCATGAGGTCGGCCGCATCCAGAACGACTCCGTCCCCCGGGACGGCTGGGAGATGGCGGCCCTGGCCATCGGCCTGGGTGGCGCCATCGGTGAACTCTGGGTTCAGGACGGCCTGCTGCTGCTGATGGCCATGGGCCTATCCGGCTTTGCCGGCTACCGCCTCTATCTCAAGAACAACTCCGAGAAGCGTCTGCAGGACGCCATCGCCGCCGATGAGCGGGCGATTGATCTGGCCTGCCGCTTCGGCTACACCCTGCCCAATGCCTACAAGAGCCTCGGCGGGGCCCTCAAGGAGCTGGTGGAGCAGACCCGCAAGAAGAAAAAGCGCAGCTTCTACGAGGACCGCCTGGAGGCGCTGCGCAAGAGTGCAGGGAAAGCCCGGGCTGAGATGGCCCAGCAACAGGGCTCCCGACACTCCGTGAGCAGCGAGAACGTTTATGGCTGAGGCCCAAGCCGCCAAGCCCAGACCCGACCCCAACCGACCCCGGCTCGACCTCGACGACAGCAAAGCCCTGGCGCTGCTGGCCGCCGATGCCTGTGACGACCGCAAAGCCACCGACATCGTTCTGATTCGGGTGGAGGAGATCTCCTCGATCGCCGACTGGTTCGTGATTGCCAGTGGCTTCACCGATGTCCAGGTGCGCGCGATGGGCCGCTCCGTTGAGGACAAGCTCGAGGAGCACACCGGCCGCCTGCCCCTGCGCAAGGAAGGGCAGAACGAGGGGCGCTGGGTGCTGCTGGATTACGGCGAGGTGATCGTGCACTGCCTCACCCCGGACGAGCGCAGCTACTACGACCTCGAGTCCTTCTGGGGCCACGGTGAGGTGGAGAGCTTCGTAGGCTCGGCCGAGGCTCCACCGGCCTGAGCCGGACACGCAATGGCTGCTAGCGATCCTTCGCCGGGGCTCAGCAACAGCACGCCCTGTCCGGTCCCGCCAGAGCAGCGCCCGCTGGAGCAATACAAGGAACTGCAGGACTCCCTGTTTTTTGCCTGGGCCCAGCAGAACATAGCCCAGCCCTTGATCCAGAGCTGGCTGATTGCGATGCCGCTGACGCTCTACCTGGCGACCGGCAGCTTTGCCCTACGCCACGACCCCGCAGCCCTCACCGCCGCCGGAGCCGCCGGCGCCTGCGTCGTGCCGCTGCTGATGCTGACGCGCCAGTGGCTGGGCTGGAGAACCGTGCTGCGGCGCCTGACCTCCACCCAGGTCGAGTACGAAGAATCCGGTTGGTACGACGGGCAGGTCTGGGAAAAGCCACTCGCCTGGAGACAGCAGGATCTGCTGGTGGCCAACCACGAAGTCAAGCCAGTCCTGCGCAAGATCCAACTCGCCCTGGCCGCAACCGGCGGACTGCTCTTGCTCTCGACGGGACTCTGTCAGGCTCTCTGACATGACCTTCTCCAGCAGCTTCGGTAGCCGTCCTGGGGTGCCCCCCCTGGAGGTGCGCCTCACCCGCAACGGGATCGGCGAATCGCTGCACCGCGTCCATGCCGTGGTCTGTGACCAACGCGGCCGGATCCTGATGCGCGCTGGTGATCCGCAGCAGCTGAGCTTCATCCGCTCCGCGCTCAAGCCCTTCCAGGCCCAGATCTTCGTCAGCAGTGGAGCGGCCGATCTAGGGCAACACGACGACCGCGCCCTCGCCATTGCCTGCGCCTCCCACGCCGGGGAAGCGGGCCAGGCCCGCGAGGCCTTCAAGATCCTCTGGAAGGCCGACCTCGAAAGCGAGCAGCTGCAGTGCCCCACCCCCGCCGGCAAGCAGAGCCCGCTGGAGCACAACTGCTCGGGCAAGCACGCCGCCTTTCTCGCCACCTGCCGCAAGATGCACTGGCCGCTGGAGACCTACCTCCAGATCGAGCACCCGCTGCAGCAGCAGGTCCTCAAGCGCGTCGCCGAACTGCTGGGGATGCCCGCCGCGGAACTGATCACGGCCCGCGATGACTGCGGCGCACCGACCCTGCAACTGCAGCTGGCTCAGATGGCACTGCTCTTTGCCCATCTCGGAGCCGGACAGAACCCCGAACTCGAGCGCCTCTGCCGCTCGATGCTCGCCCACCCCGACCTGGTGGCCGGCGAGGGTCGCTTTGACACCGCCGTGATGCGCAGCAGCCACGGCCAGGTGCTGAGCAAGGGGGGCGCCGAGGGGATCCAATGCCTCAGCCGAGTCGGCGAAGGGTTGGGATTGGCGATCAAGGTGGAGGACGGAGCCCGCCGCGCCAAGCAGGCCGTCGCCCTGCACCTGATGGAGCAGCTCGAGTGGCTCACGCCCATGACCCTCGAAGAACTCAGCACTCAGTTCCTGGTGCCCAACACCGCGGTCAAGCTCGAGGTCAGCGGCGAACTGCGCTTCGACAACGGCAACTAGAGCGCATCGCGCTCGAACTGGGCCGCCGCGGCCTCGGTGGCCTCAACGCTGAAGAGCGCCTGGGCGATCGCTGGGCTGATGGTGAAGGTGTTCAGGCCCTCGGCCGCCAGGCGCGGCAGATCTGAGGCGCTGCGCAGGCTGGCCACCAGCAGACGCAGGGTCGAACCCAAGGCATCGATGCAGCGCTGCATCGCGATCAGCTCCCCATGGCCATCGCGGCCCAGGTCACTGATGCGCCCGAGGTAGGGGGCGATGTAGTCCACCCCAAGGGCTGCCGCCAGCAGCACCTGCTGGGGTTCGTAGCAGGCGGTGAAGGTGATCCGGCAGCCCTGCTGCTGCAGCTCCCGGGCGGCCTCCAGGCCAGGGCGGGTGATGGGCAGCTTCACCCAGATGCGATCGGGCGCGATCGCCGCCAGGGCAGCTCCGCAGCCCACCAGGTCCGCACCCCAGGCCTGCAGATGCAACTCCTGCACACCCATCGCCAGGGCCCGCTCGCTCAAGGCCCGGAGGTTCTCCAGGGTGCAGGGCTGGCCCGCGCGCTTCAGCAGCGTCGGGTTGGTTGTCACCCCGCCGAAGAGCCCCGTGGGCAGCCACTGCTCCCAGGCGCTGGGGTCGGCCGAATCCAGCAGCAGATGCAGTGCCATGGCAGTCAGGGTCTGAGTCCATCCTGGCTCCATTGCCGGAGGGATCCGCTGTGCTGTAAGGTTTCTGGGTCGCCGCGGGGTAGAGCAGTCTGGTAGCTCGTCGGGCTCATAACCCGAAGGTCGGTGGTTCAAATCCGCCCCCCGCCACCAACTCCAAAAGCCCCGGCCTTCTCTGAAGTGCCGGGGCTTTTTTGATGGCTGAAACCCTGATGGCTGCTAGCAACCCTGACGCAATCGTCGTCGGCTCCGGGGCCACCGGTGGGGTGGCAGCCATGGCCCTCGCCCAGGCGGGCCTGCGGGTTCTGGTGCTGGAGGCCGGCCCGGAGCTCAGTGCCAAGCGGGCCTTTGGCAGCGAGCCCCTCAACAGCCTCAAACGCCTGGCCAACATCAGCAGCGGCCGGCAGCGGATCGCCGCGAATCACCCGGGCTACTGGAAGGCCAACCCGGAGCTGTTCGTCGATGAGCAGCGCAACCCCTACTCCACCCCCGACGATCGCCCCTTCCTCTGGACCCGGGGGAGACAAGTGGGCGGCAAAAGCCTCACCTGGGGAGGCATCACCCTTCGGCTCTCCGACTACGAGCTCAAGGGAGCAAGCCGGGATGGCCATGGCCAGGACTGGCCGATCGCCCATGACGACCTGGCCCCCTGGTACAGCCAGCTCGAGACGCTGCTGGCCGTGAAGGGCCAGCGGGATGGCCTACCGCAGCTGCCCGATGGGGAGTTCCAGGAGCCAATGCCCCTGACCCCCGCCGAAGAACACCTGGGCCGCTCGATTCGCCGGGATCTGGAGCTGCCCTTGATCCACTCCCGCGGCTTCGAGCTCAGCAAGAGCGCCCAGACCCCCTGGCCCCGTTCCTGCTCCCAGGGCGGCGCCCTGGCCATTGCCCTGGCCAGCGGCCGGGTGGAGCTGCGCAGCAACAGCGTGGTCAGCCACGTGCTGATCGACCGCGCCAGCGGTCGCGCCGAGGGCGTCGAGGCCATTGATCGCCAGAGCGGCGAGCACTTCTGCGCCAAGGCACCCCTGGTGGTGCTCTGCGCCAGCACGATTGAGAGCCTCAGGCTGCTGCTGCACTCCCAGCAGCAGAGCGGCCTGGAGGACGTCAGCGGCAGGCTCGGGCAGGGGCTGATGGACCACATCTCCCGCAGCTGCTTCTTCTCGATCCCCGATCAACCGGCCGCGGGGAGCAGCGAACTCTCCGGCGCGGGCAGCTGCTTCATTCCCAACACCCTGGAATCACGGGACTTCAAACGGGGCTATGGCCTCTGGTGCGGCATCCAACGCTTTGATCCGCCCCAACTGCTGCAGCGCGAGCGCGGCAGTGCCGTGGGCTTCCTGATCGGCCATGGCGAGGTCCTCAGCCAAAGCCACAACCAGGTCAGCCTGCACCCCGAGCGCAGGGATGCCTGGGGGATTCCCATCGCCCACATCGACTGCCGCTGGGGCGAGAACGAGCAGGCCATGGTCAACCACATGGGCCAGCGGATGGAGGCGGTCGTGCACGCCGCCGGCGGCCAGATCAAACCGCTCGCCGACCTCTTTGTGATGCCCCTGATCGAGCCGCTTGTTCAAGGCAGCCTGGCCCTCTCGGCTGGGGCGGCCCCACCGGGCTACTACATCCATGAACTCGGGGGAGCGCCCATGGCGGAACGCGAGGAGCTGGGCGTTCTCAACCGCTGGAACCAGCTCTGGCGCACCCCCAACCTGCTGGTGACCGACGGCAGCTGCTGGCCCAGCGCCGGCTGGCAGAGCCCCACCCTCACAGAAATGGCCCTCACCTGGAGGGCCTGTGACCACGCTGCGGCAGCGCTGAAGCGCGGGGAACTCTGAGGCGGGACTCAGGAGTCAGCTGCGCTGACGAACAGACCGTTGAGGTAGTGCTGGGTGACGGACTGGTCGCTGCAGCCGTTCTGGAACAGAAAACCAGCCAGGGCTGAGGTGATCACCCGGTACTGATCCCAATCGGGTCGATTGCTCAAGAAGGACTTCATCCCATCAAAGAGGGCCTCCGGCACCTCGGCCTCAAGGCTGATGCGAGGTGCCCCCTGGGGCTGATCGATCTCCGGCTCCGACTGCTCCAGACAGCGGTTCAAATGCGCCCGCTCCGGGTCCTCACCAAACAAGGGGTGATCGTAAACCTCTCGCTCTTGCAGGCCTTCAACACCCTGGTGGTTCAAGCGGCTGGGCTCCAACAATTCACTCCTGCGACGCCAACCAGCAAGCCACAAAGCGACGGCCCCCGTCAAAGCGTGTTGCATCCACGACACCGTGGGAGAGACAGGCTGAGACAGCAGTCGCTGACTGGGGTCTTGAACTGATTCCCAGACCGCTCAGGGCGTCGCCTAGCCATGGGCATCCCCCTGTCAAGCGACCTGCGGACGAAAGCGCGCATTCCCCAGGAATGCCCTTACCGCGCGCAAGCAGGTCGCGCAAGTTGTGGAAAAGATCAATCCCTCCTGGGGAAAAGCTCAGCCCCCTGGGGAAAGCCGGAAAAGATAAGCAGGGCTTATGCGGACCAGTCTCGTGGGACGCGCCTGGATTCGAGACGGATGAGCGGGGTTATTCCGAGGGGTTTTCTTCCGATTTGGGACGCGGTTTGTAAAGGGTCTTCGGACCGAGGGGGTGCTCGGCGTGGGGATAGGGGGTGTGGGTATGCCCGTGATCGTGCGCGTGATCGTGGCTGTGGTCGTGGCTGTGACCGTGCTCGTGGGAATGGTCGTGGTCGTGATGGTGGTGGTGGCCCAGGGGAATCGGGATGCCATCGGGCTGACAGGCACCGGTGCACTCGAGCTCGCAGAGGGTGCAGCCCTCGATCAGGCCCTCGACGTGGTGGTGGTGGCTCTGCTGGGGAGCCCCGACCTCGGTCTCAAAGCCCAGGACCTGAGCCCGGTACTTGCAGAGCGAGCAGTTCATCTGGGTCTCGCCGCGCACGACCTCCTCGACCCGCTCCTTAAAGGTGTCGATCACCAGAGGGTGATCCCCTAAGTAGGAGGCATCGACGAACTCCACCTCGGGATGGTCGGCCGCCACCAGCTGGGTGTGCTGGCGAATGCGACTGACCAGAACCCCAGAGAAGAGGAAATAGGGGAAGACGATCACCCGCTTGAAGCCCAGGCGCACCACATGGCGCAGGCCGGGCTCCACCAGGGGGAAGGTCACACCGGAATAGACGGTCTCGCCCCAGCCGAAGCCAAACCCCTCGACGAGCATCCGCGTCACCTTGGAGACGTTGGAGTTGGCATCGGGGTCGGAGGAGCCCCGGCCCACCACCACCAGCAGGGTCTCGGCCAGGGGCACCTCGGCCTGGGCGTTCGCCCGATCGAGGGCTTCGCGGATCCGGGCGCCGGCGGCCTGGATCATCTTGAGGTCGACCCCCAACTCGCGGCCGTAATCAATGCGCAGGCCGGTCTCGGCGGCGTAACTATTGAGAACCGAGGGGATGTCGTTTTTGGCGTGGCCCGCGGCAAAGAGCATCCCGGGCACCGCCAGAACCCGCTTGACCCCCTGGGAGCGCAGGCTGTCGAGGCCGTCCCGCAGGATCGGGCGGGCAAATTCCAGATAGCCGTATTCGACCGGTACATCCGGCAGCTGGCGGCGCAGGCCCTGGGCCAACTGGGCGAATTCGGTGACGGCCTGTTTGTTGCGACTGCCGTGGCCGCAGATCATGACCCCGATCGGACCGCCGTCGACCGCCTGAAGATCCAGTTGCTGCGAGGGGTCTGTCATGGGAAGGCCTGCCTGCCTTGACCCTATCGGCCTAGGGTGACCCAAAGCCAAGCGTCAAAGCGTGCAGACGAGCGAGAACCACCGGTCCGGCGAGCTGAAGGAACTGGGCTGGAGCCCCGAAGACTGCCGTAAATACGAAGAGCTCTGGGAATACCGCCACCGCTGGGGCGCCATCAACCTGGAGCGCGAGGACCGGATCTTCCTGCGCAAGGCTGAGGCAGCCCTGCCCAAGATCGTCACCGGCAAGGCCGAGAAGAAAAAGCTCCAGGACAAGTCCTACTACCGCTGGCTCGCCTTCTACCGCGATGCCATGGCCAGCAGCGATAGCGCCGCTGGTCTGGGTGAGAGCGAAGTGGCCGCCTGGCCGATCCTGCTGCAGGAGGAACTGCGGGCGATCGACTATTACCAGCCCGTGCTGGGTCTGCCCGACACCCTCAAGGCCAAGGAATTGATCGCCGTGCGCGAGCAGCTCGCCAGCAAGGCGGCCGCCGCCGGCCGAGTCGCCCAGTTCGGTTTCGTCGATGTGCTCGAGGAGTTCAAGCGCAACGAGAAGACCAGCTGGAAACCCCTACGCGGGGATGGCAACAGCGAGACCAGCTATCCGGTCCTGCCGGCCGATGCCGCTGAGGCCTTCCGCCAGGAAGCCCGCTCCACCTTGACCGCAGCGATCCGGGAGCTCTTCCCTTCCCTGAAGGACAGCGACAAGGAACCCCCGGCTGCCGACTGGCAGCCCTGAGCGGGCGCCCCACGCTCCAGACAGCAAAAAGCCCCCGGTGCACTGCACCGGGGGCTTTCGTTTGTCGATGACGACGGGATCAGCCGAGGCCGATCTGGGTCAGGATGCCCTGGCCGGTCAGCAGTTCGGTGCCCAGGCCGATCACGAAGCCCATCATGGCCAGGCGGCCATTCCAGGTCTCAGCGAAAGCGACGAAGCCGAAACGGGTGTTGGAGTCAGCCATTGGAAGGCGTCGTTACGAAACGTGTAGGAACTGTAAAGCCTTGTGAAGCGACCTGGGGGTATTGGGGGCGACGGTTTCCCGTGCTTTTCAAGCGGCACTCCCTGGCCTCAGGACTTGTCCTTGCGGAGCTCAATGCCCTCGACCCAGTGGCGGTAGACCGTCTGACGGGTGCCATCCATCTCCTGGAAGCGCAGCCAGGCATTCCAGACCCCCGCCAAGGCGGCGCTCTCCCACGGCAACTGCCGCGCCGCCGGAAGACTTTTCAGCGGCTGGGGCACCAACAAGGTGAGGTTGGGCTGGAGCACGTTCCAGGACGCCCCCTGCTGCGCCGTCACCAAAACCGCATCCAGCCGGCCCTCCTGCAGCGCCTTCAGCAATGCATCGGTCCCCTGGGAGCTGATGAATTTGGCCTGGGGCAACCAGCCGGCAACGAGGCGCAGCAGGAATGGGGCTTCAAACCCCAGGCCCACCCGCAGGCCTTGGACCTCCACCAGATCACTCCACTGGCGCTTGCTGCTCAGGGCTGAGCCCTTGATCAGCAGGGCAACGCCGTAGGTCAGGTGCGCATCGGTGAAGCGGGTGCGGGCCGCCTGCATCGGCGCCATGACGTCGCTGGAGAGCTTGAGGTCGCAGTAGCCCCGCTCCAGCGCCTGCAGGCCATCAGGGCGGGGGTCGTTCGCGTTGCCGATCCGGTCGATCAGGACGTAGCTGGGCTTGAGGCCCATCTGCTTGGCAAAGAGCATCCCCATCTCCACATCGGCTCCCACCAGCTCGCCATCCGCATTGCGATAGGCCATCGGATAGTCCTGCTCATGGACGCAGTAGCGAATCGCCCGGGCCCGGCGAATCGCCTGCCAATCCCCCGGCTGATCCACGGGTGTCCACCCCTGCACCACAGGGGCGCGGCCCTTGGCCAGGGCGAAGTCCTGGTGCATCAACTGGTCGCGGGCGCTGTTGACCGGCTTGGGCAGCAGCTGGAAGCCCACACGGCTCAAGAGGACAAATCCCGGGAAGACCGCCAGGGCGGTGGCCGCTGGCAGCAGGCGCCTGAAGCGCTTGGGGAACCCCTCAAGCGATACCCAGGTGCCAATGATCACCAGGGCGATGACGCTCATGCAGGCCAGCAGGGTGCCCAGACGCGCCACCGCCAGTTGATCAATGGCGATGTAGAGCTGCACCAGATCGCTCGGCAGGCCCATGCGATCCAGCAGAAAGGTCATCGCCAAAATCCCCTCAAGGAAGGCACTGGCCAGACCCGTCAGCAGGAAGCCCGGCATCTCCTGCAGGCTGATGGAGTTTCCCGTCAGCCAACCGGCAAAGGGCACAAAGGCGAGGGAGAGCAGGCGCCCCATGTCCGGAAAGACCAGGGCCAGCGGCGCCAACACCTCAACGGGCAGGTCCACCTGATCCTTGAGCTCCTGCTCGCTCACCCCTGGAGCCAAGTGCGCCGCACGGGCCTCGTAGAGGAGCTTCTTGGAGAGCTCCACCAAGATCGGCAGCACCACGAGCATGTTCGCGGTAGCAAAGGCGATGGTCAGTGGGGTGCGGAAGCTGCGCAGCAACTGGCGCACCGGAATCGGCGTCACCCCGGCAATCACCAGGGGCAGAAACAAGCCGGCCAGCAGCAGCGCGATCCCGCCCTGCAGCACGACATAGACCGCCAGTCGCGGCAGCTGAGAGCTCTCGATCGAGGCGCTGGCAGTCGCCAGGATCGCGAACACCCCAAGCGGGGTGAAACGGGCCACAAAGGCAGAGATGCCGAGTAGGGCCTCGGCGATCCGGTCAAAGACGTCGATCAGCGGTTGCCGTTTGGGAACGGCGATCAGGGCAATGCCAAGCGCCAGGGAGAACAGCACCACCGCCGGGATCTGCGTCTCCGCGAAGGCCGCAAAGGGGTTCACCGGAATGAAGAGCTCGGTGAGGTCCAGGGGCTTGGGGGCCTGCAGCAGGCTCGGCTTGAAGAACGAGGCGTCATGCCAGCTGGGGAAGCCCAAGGGCACCAGCAACACCGCCAGCAGCACCACCAGCCAAAAGCCGATCAGCACCAGGGCCGAGCGGCCCAGCAAGCGGCTGGCCTGAGCGAACTGCAGGCGCCCCACCCCGGCGATCAAGGACACGCTCAAAAAGGGCAGGACCGGCATCTGAAAGAGCCGAATGAAGCCATCCCCAAGGCCATTCAACGGCGCCAGGGCCGAGGCGGGCAGCAGCCGGCCCACCAGGATCCCGGCCACCAGGCCCTCCAGGATCTGAATGGCCAGGTTCTGGCGCAGAAACAGCCGCGCCGGAGCAAGCCAGGTGGCCCCTCGATCGATCCTCACCACACCCAAGTCCTGCCCTGCCTGCAGGATGCGCAGAGGCCGCGAGATCGCCAACCGCAGCCTCGCAACTGTTTAAAGAGCTGGTCTCTGGCTAGTTGGTGGATGTGGAACAGTCACCAACTAGGGAACGGCGAACGTCCTTCGTCGTGTTGCTGCTCGGTGCGGGCACGCTGATCGGCTTGCACGCCACGAACCTCCTGCCCTGGCTGCTGGAGGGAAGTGTCCTCTCCCTGCTGCTGGGTCTAGCTGGGCTTGGAGGGGTCATCCTGCTGCTCGCGCTGCAGGTGGTCCATTACGCCGATGCCCTGGCGATTCGGCTGGGGGAACCGTTTGGAACGCTGATCCTGACCGGTTCAGCCGTGGTGGTGGAGCTCGCCCTGATTGCCAGCACCATGGGCAGCGGAGAGGCCAACCCAACCCTGGCCCGCGATTCGATGTTCGCGGTGCTGATGATCGCCCTCACCGGAATCAAGGGCATCAGCGTCTTTGAGGCCGCTCGAGAACAGGAGAAAACGCTGCGGGAGCCCCTGCAAGACAGTGATCTGGCGGCGATGAACATCGGCGGGAGCATCACCTACGTGAACCTGATTACGACCATCAGTGTTCTGGCGCTCATCGTTCCGAACTTCACCACCCAAACCACAGAAGCCAACTTCAACGGCCCCGGAAATGTGGTTCTGATTGGTGCGGCTCTTGGCCTCTTCAGCGTCTTTATCGCCTTTCAAACCGGTAGCTACCGCGGGCTATTCACCGAAAGCCGCGAGCAACGCCAATGGCTCGGGGCAGCAGATGGCGGCCATGAGGGCATCCCAGAGGTTGCCCCGGCGGTGGCTTGGCTCGCTGCTGGGCTGTTGATTCTCGTGATCAACGCGGAGTCCATGGGCGAGCTGATTGAGGCCAGCCTGAATGGACTCGGGTTGCGCAGCGCCATTGGCGGCACGCTGGTTGGCCTCTTGGTGTTGGCCCCTGAAGCACTCAACGCCCTCAGAGCCGCCTCAAGGGGACAAGTGCAGCGCTCCCTCAACACCCTCTATGGCTCGGTGCTCTCCACGCTCTGCCTGACCGTGCCTGCGGTCCTACTGATTGGGGAACTCACCGGAACCAAGGTGATCCTTGGACTTGATCCCCTCGAGATGGTCCTGCTGGGACTGACGCTGCTCTTAATCAGGCCAACCCTTGGCAAGTTCACCCAACTGGATGGCCTGATGCTTCTGGTGGTCTTCGTGTTCTGGATCGCGCTGCAGGTGATCTAAGGAGCCGGCTTGGACTGACTGCCCAGGGCTAAACCAGCCAGCACGCTCAGACCATGGTTGACCGCGGCATCAATCCGGCCATTGGGACGTCTGCAGGGCTCCAGGGGAACCGAGTGATGCAGTTGCACCCATGTCAGGGCGGTGCAATTGAGCAGATCAAAGGCCAGAGCGAAGCCCTGGAAGCTCAAGATCCCAGCGGAGATCCAGACGACTAAACGGCGTGAGTCCATCGGTGTTCCGTGACTGAACACCGGAGGGTTCCGGGGCCCTGCTGATTCAGGTACTTCGGCTCATCGCGCCTGGCCACCGAGTTGAGCCATGACTGTTGTGTGCCTTGGCAAGCACAGGGAGAAAAAAGCCGGACTGGTGACCGGCTTTTTTCATGGCGCCTCCCCGGAGAGTGGCAGTCAGAGCTCCGCACACAGGCGACTTGCCTCCGGCTGCTCGGGCGAGATAGTTCTTTCGTGTGAGGAGTGAGGAACTCCAATCCGGAGTCGAAACGAGGACAGACGCCCGGATCGTTCCTGACCCCTAGCCCTGCCTTCGGCGGGGCTTTTTTCTTGCCTACGGCTCGGCATAGACGCCCCAGGCGGGGCGCGTCTTGAGCCAACCCTTGGCCATCAAGCCTTCCCAGAGCACCCGGGCATCGGCGCGACGCAGGTGATAGCGCTCCTTGAGGAGCGGCAGGTGGTCCGGCATGGCCTTACCCGTGTCCACAAACACCCAGGTCTCACGGCCCCAGGTGCGCTGATCCTTGTGAAAGCGAACCTGCCAACCGGCCTTGGGATCCTGCAGCCAAGCCTCCTCCATCAATCCACCACATGCAGAGTACAGGTGTACTACGGCAGGATGGGTTTTGCAAGGGACCAGCCGCAGGGATCAGCGGCTCACCACTCGCCAACAGGTCGCCTGATCGGCTTGGGCATCAGGCAATTGCGCTTCGTGGTGCTGGGTCGCTCATTGCGCCGGAGCACCTCCTCGGCGTTCCACAGGCCTTCGACGGATTGGCAGTGCCCCTGCGGGTCGCAGACCCTGAAGAAGTTCCCCCCCCAACGAATCCAGGGTTGAACCCTTCGCCGTGTGCGCGATGCGTGATTCCGGCATCTGGAGCTGGCAGCTACCCCCGCCCTAACTCCCCCTGGGCGACAGAACAAGGGCAGACAAAGGGCGCTGACAGGCTCCACTGGCCAGCCGTGAGGCCACCACCGCGATTGCGGCGGACCTTATGAAAAACAAACGATCAGTTGCCGCCGTTGCAGTAGCGGACGGCCTGGGCGTTGGTTTTGCCCTCGGCCACCACCTCTTCCACACATCCGTTGAAAAGCTTGCTCTGTTGCTTCAGCGCGCAGACGCCAACGGCGATCGAGGCCAGGGCGATAGCGGAGACGACCGTGGCCGAGATCTGAGCCACGCCGTAGACGAGCATCGCCTTCTTTTTGCCGCCGCAGTTCTGCTGGCTGTCGTTCGCTTCGCTCATCGCTCGGGTGTGACTGGCGCAACCCTATGGATCCGAAATCTGCTGGCGCGAGGCGGCCAGGACGAGATAACCGCCCAGGCGACATCCGCTCTCACTTCAGCTGAAACGGCCGAACCAACCTCGCCTTGAGACGCTGCAGAACTGTCGCTCCAGCCACCGTCTGGGCATCCAGACAGCTCGAGCAGAGCACCTGACCTTTAACGCTGCGGTAGTGCTGGGTGGAGCGCTCAATAAAGGTCCCGCAACCGCGGCAGGGAAAGATCGGACTCATGGCGCTGCGCTCGATCGGAGCATGCTGCAGGGCCGGGATGGGCCCCGTCTGCAACATCGATAGCCATGGGAGCCGGAACCCTTTGGGGTCTTTGCACCCCTCGCCATGGAGATCAGCGCAGCCGGATTGGACCTGCTCAAACGCCTTGAGGGCTGCCGGCTCGAGGCCTACCCCGATCCCGGCAGCGGCGCAGAGCCCTGGACCATTGGCTACGGCCACACCGGAGCCGAGGTCCGGCCTGGGCTGGTCATCAGCCAGGCGCAGGCCGAGCGCTGGCTCCTGGACGATCTGCAGGACCGCGGGCGGGCCCTGAAGACGCTGCTGGCGGGCGTGCCCCTGAACCAGGGGCAATTCGATGCGCTGCTGAGCTTCTGCTTCAACGTCGGTGCCGGAGCCCTGGGGCGCTCGACCCTGCGCAGACGACTGCTGGCCGGGGAGCCTGCAGGGCTGGTGATCCGCGAGGAACTGCCCCGCTGGATTCATCCCCTGCCAGGCTTGATCCAGCGCCGCGCCGCCGAGATCCGACACGCTGAACGCCACAGCGCCACTGCCCTGGCGGTGCCCTACTGCTGCCAGAACAACAGCGCCACGGTGCACGGCCCGCGGATGTGCTTCAGCTCCAGCTGCGCCATGGCGGTGGAATTTCTGCGGCCGGGCTGCTTCAGCGGTAGCGGCCAGATCGACGACCAGTACCTCGCGATCGTCCAGCGCTATGGCGAAAGCACGGAGGCCTCTGCCCAACTGCTGGCGATCGAGGCCTGCGGGCTGGCGGCCCGCTTCCGCCAAGACGGAACCATTCAGGACCTCATTGACCAGCTGGAACGCGGTATCCCGGCACCGGTGGGTTGGCTGCACCTCGGGCCAGTGGAGCAACCCACGGGCGTGGGCCACTGGAGTGTGGTCGTGGGCTGGGACCCCAGCAGCCGCACCTTCTTGATGCACGACCCCAACGGCGAGGCGAATCTCGTGGGCGGCGGCTACGTCAGCACTGCCCTCGGCAGCGGCCGGGCGCAGCGCTACTCCGAGCGCAACTGGGGCCGGCGTTGGCTGGTCGAGGGTCCGGGCAGCGGCTGGTGGATGGAGTTCAGCCAGCCATGAACTGCGACTTCTGCCTGCAGAGCGGGGAGCTGCACTACCGAATCCGCACGCAGGCCAGCGGCAGCTGGCGCTTCGCCTGTCCGGCCTGTTGGCAACGCCAGAGCCAAGAGCCCGGCTATCAATACGGAGGCACCCGCAAGGCCAACCGACGCGAGCGGGACAAACGCAAACGGCGCTAGCTGCGGTAGGCGTCGATGAAGCTCGCACGCACGGATGCGATCAACGTCTCAGGCAGCTCCAGTCCCGCCCCCTGGAGGTACTGATCCAGTGCTGGCCCGAGCTGATCCTGCAAGGCCAGGCACTGGGCCGCCGAGAGGGCTAAGGCTTTTTGATAGAGCTCTTTGTTCGTCTTGCCGAGATGGAACAAACGACAACCCTCATCGATGACCGCCGTCAGTTGCGGATCCCTGAGGCACTGGCTCTCGCTGCCGGCATAGGGAAGGCTGCGGTTGCGGATGACAGAACGAACCAGAGCAAAGGAGCGATGGGCCAATTCCGGGCCGACTCGATCCTCCGCTTCGCGGCGCTCCTTGATCTGGATCAAGGCATTGACCAACTCGGCAGCTTTGAAGAGCGCCAGACAGTGGCGTTGCTTTTGAGAGAGGGCCTCGAGTTGAACGAGATAGTCCGCGACTGCCGCCAGAAAAGCCTCGTCTTTGTCAGCCAGGGCTGGGCAGGACCGCCAACGCTCCATCGCCCCTGCCACAGCTCATGCTGACCGTAGCCAGAGGGTGCCGCGATGACCGTTGAACGCCTGCAGATCCCAACACAACGCCCCTTTCAGTGCATCGCTCTCACCGAAGCCCTGGAGCGCTTCATCGCCAAGCAAGGGGAGAAGGACGAAACGGTGCTGATCAGCGGGCAGCACACCACAACGGCCGTGATCATCAACGAGATGGAGGAGCGTCTGATCTGGGACCTCGAGGCCTGGCTTGCTGAGATCGCCCCTGCCCAGCGCCCCTGGAAACACAACGACCTCGAGCTTCGGCCCAACATCCCTGCCGATGAACCCCGCAATGCCCACGCCCACCTGCAGGCGCTGCTGCTCGGCAACCAGGTGATGGTGGCCGTCCAAGACGGGACGCCGGTGCTGGGGACTTATCAAGACGTGATCCTGGTGGAGCTGGACGGGCCGCGTCAGCGAACGGTCGCCCTGCAGTGGATTGCCTAGGGTCTGCGCCCAACGACATCCAGCCATGCCCAGCCGCGAACAGATCCTGGCCGCCTCCGCCGGCTGGGTGGCGGTGCTCTTGAACGTGGTGCCGGGCCTGGGGGCGGGCTACCTCTACCAACGGCGCTGGAAGGCCTACTGGATCACCTCGGCCCTGGCCACCGCTTGGTTTGTCGCCGGAGCGGTGCTCGGCCAGGACGCCGAACCCGCCGCCGAAGCCCAGAACCAGCTGGTGGGGCTGATCGGCCTGCTGCTGCTGGCCGGCGGCACTGCCACCGAAGCCGGTCTGGCGGTCAAGAAGGTGCGCGCCGGGCTGGAGTAGGTCCTCAGGTCTGCAGGGGGGCGAGCTCGCAGCGGCCCTCCTTGTCGACGGGCCGCACGGGCCGATCCGAGACCATCCGCAGCTGGGACGTCAGGCTCTTGAGGTTGAAGGTCTCATCGCTGCCCACCGGGGGATCCACGGCCTGCCAGCTGGAGGCGTCACCCTCACGGCTGAACTCACCCACCCGCGTCTCAATCCGCAGCTCATCACCCCGCAGGGAAGAGGTGGTCTGCACCGAGAAGCGCAGCTCCGGGGTCGGCCGGTAGGCGTTCAGGGGCTCAATGAATGCATAGAGGCGCCCGCTGCGCGCATCAAAGACCACCTCCTGGCGGCCGGGTCCACTGCAGACCAGGCGCTTCAAGGAGGGAGAGGGCGTGCACCCCCAGACCAGAAGCAAGGCCAAAGGAAGCAGGCCGCTCAGACGTTCCATCAGCCCTAGCCGAAGGTGCTGCCGTTCCAGCCCCAGCTGCTGGCTTTGACATCCTCGAAGGCCACATAGATGCGATTGGCCGGGATACCCGTTCGCGCTTCGATCAGATCGCAGAAGGCCGCGGTCATCGCCGGGGGCTTGAGGGCACCAATCGACTTGATCTCGACGTAGGCGCAGGGATCACTACTGCCGGCGAAGGTCATCGGCACCGACGTCTCCAGCAGGGTCATCACGTAGGACTCCGGCTTGCCGGTCTGCTGAGCCAGAGCCGCCGAGAGTTCCTTGAGCAACCCAGCGGCATCGGCCAGCTCAGGCAGGGACGTGCGCACGTTGATCAGGGGCATCGCAGCTCAGGGCACTGCTTTAAATCTGCCACGACGATTTGGTGTGGCACCAACGCCAGCTCTCGACGTTGATCAGTAACCCCAGCACCAACATCACTGCCATCAGCAACACCTGATCGGAGCGCGAATCAGGGATCAGGATGTCAACGACGAAATGGGCAGTGTTGGTCAGGGTGTAGACGACACTCAGACCGAACTGAAACCAGCGCCAGCGCCGCCAGCCCGGGGCACTGGAGGCGTAGCTGCTCAGGACATAAGCCCCAAGAGGAACGAGGAAGTAGAGCAGCATCGCCCAGAACACCAGGGGCAGACGTTCGGTGGCGACATGGCTCTCGATCTCAGGGGAGAGGCCATGGAAAAGCGGCATCAATCCCAGATCGGTGTGAAACAGCAGGCACAGGAACCAGGCTGTCCAGAGGCTCCGCACGCGTTGGGCGTGATCGATGGCCAGCGGCCTACGGGGTACAGGGGCCATCGGTCTTCACCTCCACCTGATCGCCCAGCTGCACCGAGGCGAGCATCGCCTTGAGGGTGGGTTCAGAGACGTTCAGGCAGCCGCCGGTGACCTGCTCGCCGATGCGCTGTTCGTTGTTGCTGCCGTGGATAGCGAAGCTGTACCAGCGGAATTTGCCGTCGTAGGTATTGAAGGCAAAGGGCTGCTTGACGCTGTCGATCGGCTCCAGGCTGATGTAGCCGATTCCGTATTCACCGACCTCACCATCGCCCTTGAAGTCGATGGCGTTCATGTTCTTGAAGAGCGTCTCCTTGAGCTCCGCCTTGCTCTTGCCGGACTGGGCGATCAGTTTGGGATCCATCTCAAAGCGGTCCTTGCTGAGGATCGCGTTGACCTTGAAGGAACCAAGGGGGGTGTAGCCCTCCTCGAAACGGGTCTTGGCACAGGTCACCCCAAGCCGGCCAAAGCCCACTTGAAAAGTGGTGCGCTCATCGCCGCGCACCATCACCCCTTGGCTCTTGGCGGGGATGTTCTGATCCAGCTCAATCGTGATCGGAGCCGTGATGGCCGGCGCGCCACTGGCCGTGGTCTTGGGAGAGCTGCCGCCGCAACCGCTCAGGGCCAGAGCCAGGCTGATCCCGGCCAGCGAGGGTAGACGTCGCATCCAAGACCAACCGCACTCACTCCATGTTGGCGAGGACGCCTGGATTTGCATGCAGCAACCCTGGACGGCCGGGGCCGCTGGATTCACCATGAGGGCAGGCACCCTGAACCGATGGACGACGCACTGCTGGCCCTGGTGGAAGATCTGGGATCGGGGAACGTGCTTGATGCCGAGACCCTCGAGGGCTGCACGGTCGAGCCCCATGAGCTCGATGAGATGGATGAGGACCAGGCGGCGATCGTCGCGGCCCATGTCTTTGAGCAGCTCTTTGACCACGACGTCTCCCAACAGCGCGGGGAGTCGGCCGATCCCGAGGAAGGGGTCTGGAGCGGCACGGTCGATTCCTTCAAGTTCACGATCGAGCGCGATGACGCCGGTGATCTGGTGCTGAACTTCAGCAGCGGGGACTAGGGCGATGGCACAGGCGACCTGGGCAGTGAAGCTGATCGATAAGGGCCGCACCCTGCAGGTTCAAGTGCAGGCCCACACCCAAGCCGAAGCACGGACCATCGCTGAACACCAGTACCCGGGCTACAAGGCGATGAGTGCCCAGCGGGCCTAGATCAGGAGGCTTCACGATGAACACCCCCGCCCCCGACTGGATGCCGGATGCCGCGAAAGGCACCTACCCGGGCTGGGTGCAGCGCAAAGCGGTGACACTGGCGAAGCGCGATCAGAAACGCGGTGGCGTGGGCAACGTGCAGCAGTACCGACTGGCGATCCACGAGGCGGTGCTGGCCTCAGAGGGCCGCGACCACTGGACCGGGGAATGGCTCGCCTGGGAGCTGATCGGCACCTACGACAACCGCGATGCGGCCACGGGCAAAGGTGAGAGCAAGAAGCGCTACGCGATGCTCCCCACCCTTGATCAACCCTCCAAACAACCGGAACCGGACTTCGTGATCTGCGCCTGGCGCACCAATGACGCCAAACACGACATGACGGCGCAGGAGCTCCTGCAGTTCTGCACTGCTGTGATCAGGCACAGCCCGAACTGGGTTGGCTGATGCACAGCTGACAAGTAATCAATGCTTTCGCCAATAAAAAACCGCCGGTACTCCTACCGGCGGCGCTACATCCCGTACCCATGACCTGCGTTCCACAAGTTCTGGCTACGGACGCACGCTAGAGACCAGGAACAACACGTCCATCGGCCTTAGCAGTTCTTAGGACGCTATTGCGGTGAGGCAATCGCGAGCTTGCGCTTGAGGTCTTCGTTTTCATCCTCCAAAGCCTGAATCCTGGCCTTGAGCTGATCAACCTCCGAGGCTTTCTCGCTCAGAGTTGTGATCTTGGCGTGATACGTCGAGGGGATTTCTTGAATCCAAGAATCAAGATCGCTGCGTTGCATGGTTCAACGTTCTTGCTGACCGCAAGCTAGGGCGGCTGCATGCCGATCACCAGGGGGCAGGCTCAGACCAACTGATGCCGGCTGCTCACCAGTTCCCCGGTGCACTCCACCGGCAGAAGCTTTGAGCGTCCCTTGCCGTACCAAAGCTCCACCAAGGCCGCGCTCTTGATTCCGGGATTAGCCCCCGCCAGCAGCCAGAGCTCGTCATGCAGCACCTGGGTCTGATCCGGCATTCCCACGTACCAAGGGGCCTCCGGATCCGCTGAGAGCTCCTCATGGAGCAGCAGCAGAGCCTCGAGAACGTCAGCAGCCAGTTCAGGCGTCATGCCTCCATCCAGGCACAGCGCCGGGGCCTAAAGCAAGCCGCAGAAGGACCTAGCGCACGGGAACGCCCTCACTGGGATTGAGCGTGCGCTGCAGCGCAGCCGGATGGCAGTGGGGATGGCGCATCACCTCCTCACGCCAGCTCCAGACGGCCTGCTGCACCGCAGGACGATCGTGTTGGGAAGCAGGACGTGGGGACGCAGACATGAGCGGTTGCCGGGGATGGTCTATTCAGCGTTGGCAGCGCAACAGCAGCGAACTGTCCGCTTTGAACACCTCTTGAAAAACAGGTAGAAGTGCGCACCGAGAAAGAGCGCAACTGCTGACGACTTTCCCCATCCGTAGCAACGACAACCGGATTCTGTGAACGGGGTTCAGATTGAACAAACCCAAAGGTCCATCGGGGGAGACAGTCAACTCACAACCACCACTTCCCCCCCCTGCCATGGAAATCCTTGCCGTCATCGCCATCGTCGGTGCAGCCTTCGGCGGAGCCGCTGCCCTGACCAAGAAGTGAGCGACTGACGCTCCAGAGGAAACCGCAACCCCTGGGCTCGTTTGGGTCCAGGGGTTTTTGCTGGGCTATAGCAGGGAGAACCGGCCCAGGAGCCATGCGCCGCTCAGTCCTGCCGCTGTTGACCCTGATCGGGATCGCCGCCCTGAGCCAGCAGCCTCCGGCCCGCGCCGACACCACCACGGCCTACTGCCAGCTCAGCCGCCACGACCACACCATTGCCCTGGAGTCCGGTCCTTGCCAGTTCTCCCAACACCAGGGGAACGTCAACGTTCAGATGGGCAAGCGCTGGGCCTTTCACTTCCCGGCCGATCAACAAGGACAGAGCTATCAGCGCAGCAACAGCGAGCAGGGCCTGCGCTTTACCCGCGAGGGGGACTACACCTTGAGCGTCTTCTGGCGGCACTCCCTGCAGTGCGCCGGCAGGAGCGAACCAGTCTCGGTGGCCTACACACCAACAGGGGCAGATCTGGCCATCGGCGATCAACACATCGCTCTAACCGGCAGCGACGCCCGCTACAGGGCGCCAGGCTTTGAACTCTGGGAGCATCAAGGCACGACCCGGATCGATTGGTTGGGCCAAGTGATCAGCTGTCGATAACAGCAAGGAGTGCAAGAAGTGCGGCATTCGGCCGCACTTCTGAGGCGTATCCCTGGCATCAACCATCGATTGAACAGATGGATTGTGTTGACTAGCAATAGATCCAATTGGCTTAGCCCAATGAAAGCTCTATCAAGGCGTGATTTGCTAAAACATCGCCTGAATGCCGCCGTAAAACACAGCAAGAGCTTGACCTTGCTCACCGATGAACTGTCGCTGTCCATTGAAGCCATCCACAATGAGCTGATGGGCATTCATGGCTGGAGTGACGAAGACGCCGCCCTGTCACTGGTCGATACGTTGCGTGGCATTGAACACAGCCTGATGGAAGCACTCGTCCTTGTGGATGGATCCGAGGGCTAGTTCAATTCTGAATCAACCCAGACAGGTTCCCCTGACTCGGAGGAACTTGTCCGTCTCCAGGACTTGGTTTTCAATGCTGCAGCAAGCGTGCTTGAGAGGCCATGCACCACCCTCAGCAGAGCCTCGGCTCAATCAAAACCTAGGGCTGCATTGAAAACATCTGGCACGGTAATTAACAAGGCCGCCAGCACCGTTTCCTTTGCTGTATTGATCTGCGCATCCAGTTCTGAATCCGCAAGAGCTGCACGAATCAGGCGTGCCTCTTGATGGGTCAACCGCTCCTGCACCACATGCTCGATGGCCAGGGCCACCAGCAAACCAATCAGCTCATCGACCTGATCGCTTGAGACGCTCTCCATCAGCGCAACCGCTCCAACAGCGCCCGAGAGATCACCAGTGCGTCACGCATCAGCAATGGCACCATCGTCTCCAGTGCCGCATCCTCTGGCTCGGACTTCAGTACATCCCTCAATCGACTCAGGGCCTGCAGCATCACGCCGGCTCGAAACTCAGGCTTCTGCTCCAGCTCCAGCAGAAACCCTTGCAAGTCACCTTGATATCCACCCTGGCCGCAAAGACAATCCCAGGCAGAACCGTCCTGATCCAATAGGAAGCGCCCCGGCAAGGCCGCGACTGGCTCGTCCCGTCTCGTCAGCGGATGACTCCCGCCGAGGAACGAATCGGCTGCGTCATGGGCTCCATCTGCAGACAGGCTCTGGTCCAACTCCTCTCCATGGGACCTCGACCAGGTCAGCCGTGCTGGGGGCTCAGACGTTGGCGGAAGCTTTGCCGCACCTCCAGCACCAACTAAAAACGAACCACAGACGCGCCAATCATCCATTGACCCACATTCATTCACCTCTCAACCTTCAGCAGTATCGAAGGCGTTGGCGTTCAATGCTGCACATCCACAGCAACATGAATCGCCCAGCGGTCAACCTGCTGTCCTAGAGAAACAAAGGTCGATTAGATTCGCCGCCAACTCAGCATCAAAGCTGCGTTCAGAGAAAGCGGTTCTCACTACTTTGAAGACAGAGTGTAGTGACCGAAGTGAAAGCAATCCGTTCTCCAGCACTCCGGTTAGTCCTCCCGTTTGAGCACGTTGGCCTCGAAGCCATCTCACTTGTAGGCGGCAAGAATGCTTCTCTCGGCGAGATGATCCGAGAGCTATCAAACCAAGGCATCAAGGTTCCCTCGGGCTTTGCAACGACCGCTCACGCCTACCGAGTTCTCCTGGATTCCGCCCATCTCAGCCAAGGCCTGCATGACTGCCTCGATGGTCTCGACGCAGAGCAGCTCCCCGCACTTCAACAAGCTGGAGCCGCCGCTCGCGACCTCCTTCTCAAGGCACCCCTGCCGATCGAGCTTGAGGAGCAACTGCTGCTGCACTACCGAGAGCTGGGATCACCTGCTGTGGCTGTGCGTTCCAGCGCCACTGCTGAAGATCTGCCACAGGCATCCTTTGCCGGTCAGCAGGAGACCTATCTCAATGTGGAGGGCGAGGCAGCACTGCTAGAGGCCTGCCGGCGTTGCTTTGCCTCACTGTTCACCGACCGGGCCATTTCCTACCGGCAACTGAACGGCTTTGATCACTTCGATGTGGCCCTTTCGATCGGCATTCAGCGCATGGTGCGCTCCGATCTGGCCTGCTCGGGGGTGATGTTCAGCCTCGATACCGAGTCGGGGTTTCGTGATGTGGTTCTGCTCACGGCGGCCTACGGCTTGGGCGAGAACGTGGTGCAAGGAGCCGTCAATCCTGATGAATACCTGATTTTCAAACCGACCCTTCTCGAGGGTTTTGCACCGATCGTCAGCCAACGGCTGGGAGAGAAGGCCATTCGCATGGTCTACGCCCAAGCGGGATCAACCCGGAACGAATCGGTGCCGGCCTGCCATCGGCAACGCTTTGCCCTCGATCAATCGGAGGTCCTGCAATTGGCCCGCTGGGCTTGCCAGATCGAGGCCCACTACAGCGAGCGACGCGGGCAAGCCACACCGATGGATATCGAGTGGGCCAAGGACGGCAAGACCGGAGAACTCTTCATCCTTCAGGCCAGACCTGAAACGGTGAAATCTCGCCGAGACGCCAACGTGCTGCGGAGCTGGCATCTCGAGCCCCATGACGCGGCGTTGCTTTGCAGAGGACGCGCCATCGGGACATCGGTCAGTAGTGGCGCAGCACGGATCCTGCATCACCCCAGTGAGATTCACCGTTTTCAAAGCGGTGATCTGCTGGTGACCGATCGCACCGATCCCGACTGGGAACCGGTGCTCAAGCGGGCCAGCGGGGTGGTGACCAACCGAGGCAGCCGCACCTGTCATGCGGCGATCATTGCTCGGGAAATGGGCATCACGGCCGTCGTCGGCGCGGACCAGGCGACAGAGCGCATCCTGGATGGAGAAACCATCACGCTGAGCTGTTGCGAAGGTGATGAGGGGCGCGTCTATCGCGGTGCCCTGCCCTTCCGGGTGGAGGAGAGCGCTGTGGGGGATCTGCCCGCGACTCGAACCCAGATCCTCATGAATGTGGGGAACCCGGAGGAGGCCTTCAACCTTGCGGCCATTCCATGCGATGGCGTGGGCCTGGCCCGGCTGGAGTTCATCATCGCCAACCAGATCCGTGTGCATCCGATGGCGTTGCTCCACCTCAACCGGGTGGTGAGCCAGGAGGAGCAGCAGGCGATCCTTCAGCTCACGGCCGGCTACGCCAACCCCGCCGACTACTACGTCGATCGACTAGCGCAGGGAATTGGACGTCTGGCCGCAGCCTTTTACCCAAGGCCTGTGGTCCTGCGTTTCTCCGACTTCAAAAGCAACGAGTACGCCAAGCTGCTGGGGGGCAGCGGATTTGAGCCCGTCGAGGCGAACCCGATGCTCGGCTGGCGTGGTGCATCGCGTTACACCTCACCGGCCTTTCGTGAGGCGTTCGCCTTGGAATGCATGGCCCTCATCGCTGTTCGCCAGCACATGGGACTGAGCAATGTCATCCCAATGGTGCCCTTCTGCCGCACCCCGGAAGAGGGGGATCGGGTGCTGGAGGAGATGGCCCTCCATGGTCTGGTGCGAGGAGAGCAGGGTCTTGAGGTTTATGTGATGTGTGAACTGCCAAGCAACGTCATGGCGGCCGAAGCCTTTGCCCAGCGTTTCGATGGCTTCTCCATCGGCTCCAATGACCTCACCCAGCTCACCTTGGGCCTGGACCGGGATTCCGCTCTGGTGGCCGAGCTCTTTGATGAACGTCACCCAGCAGTACTGGAGATGGTGCGCTTGGCCATTCGGACCGCGAAGCAATGCGGTTCCAAGATCGGAATCTGCGGACAGGCCCCGAGTGACTATCCAGAGTTCGCGGAGTTCCTGGTCAAGGAAGGCATCGACTCCATCAGCCTCAATCCCGATGCTGTGATCAAGACACGACTGGCCATTGCCAGCATTGAGCAGCAGCTCTGCTGAGGTTGCCGTTCGCCAGTCATCTCCTCAATACCTTGCGGAGATGAGCGAGCTGGGGCGATGTCGCCTGTTTTTGATGCGTTAGATCCAGTTCTGAGGCGTCACGGCTACCAAGCCGAGGCCCTGCTGGAGGTGCTCGCCGCCGCTCAACAGATCTATGGCCACCTCAGCCCCAGTCTTCTGCGCCATGTCGCCGGTCTCCTGCGATTGCCTTTGAGCCGCGTGCAGGGCACGGCGAGTTTTTATCACCTCTTTCGCCTCAGTCCTCCTCCTCGGCATCAGTGCCTGGTTTGCACCGGCACGGCTTGCCATGTTCAGGGCGCAGGCCTTTTGTTCAAGGCACTCCAGACAACCCTCAAGCAGCCCTGGTGCGAGCTGGGCTCCGTGCGCTGCATCGGCAGCTGCAGTGGAGGACCACTGCTGGTTGTCGATGGCGACATCTGGACTCACCAGACCAGTGCCACAGCGCTTGCTGGTCTTCGAAGGCTGAAGCCATGAGAAGCGGCCTTCGTTTCTGCACGTCCACCAGCTGCCGCAGCCGAGGGAGTGAGGGCTTGCTGCAGCACTGCGCTGCCGTCGCCAGGCAGGGTGAAGCAGGCCTATCGGTCAAGGGGGTCGGCTGTCTGGGCCCCTGCAGCGAGGGGCCGTTGATGGTCATCGATACCGAGGCTGGATCCCGGTTGATGGCGCTTGAGCACTCTGCGCTGGAGTCCCTCCCCACGGAGCTTGAGACAACCTTGAGTCGCGGTGCCCTGATCGCATGGCAACCCTCCGGGAGTCGAGAGATCCTGCCTGAGGAACCCTTCCTCGCCCTGCAGCGGCGCCTGGTGCTGGCGCAGTGCGGGCGCATTGACCCCGAGTCATTGGAGGAGGCCGAGGCAGCCGGTGCCTACCTCCAGCTGCGGCGTGTTCTGCAGGAGAACGATCCCCTGGCCATCATCGAGCGCGTCAGGCGCAGTGGGCTACGGGGTCGCGGCGGCGCGGGCTATCCCACGGGTTTGAAGTGGGCCGCCGTCGCCGCCATGCCGGGGGACTCCAAAGTCGTGGTCTGCAACGCCGATGAGGGCGATCCCGGTGCCTTTATGGATCGCACGGTGATGGAGGGAGACCCCCACACCCTGCTTGAGGGGATGGTGATTGCAGCCTTCGCTGTGGGGGCAGAGCGGGGATGGATCTATGTCCGCGGTGAATACCCCCTGGCGATTGAGCGGTTGCGGCGGGGAATCGAGCAGGCCCGCCAGAGCGGTTGGCTTGGTGGCTCGGTGGGCGCTAGCGGCTTCCGTTTTGATCTGGAGCTTCGCGTGGGAGCCGGCGCCTATGTCTGCGGAGAGGAAACCGCCTTAATCCATTCGATCGAGGGACGGCGCGGTGTGCCCAGACCCCGTCCGCCCTTTCCGGCAGAGCAAGGGGTCCATGGATTCCCGACACTGATTAACAACGTCGAAACCTTCGCCAACATCCCTGCGTTGTTGCGTCTGGGGCTGGAGGCCTACGGCCAAGGCACCAAGGTCTTCTCCCTGACAGGCCACGTGCAACGCAGTGGAGTCGTCGAAGTGCCCATGGGCACGAGCCTGCGCACGATTGTGGAGACGATGGCCGGTGGCCCAAAGAACGGCCATCAGATCAAGGCGGTCCAGACCGGAGGGCCATCGGGGGGCTGTGTCCCCGCCAGCCACCTGGACACCCCTGTGGATTACGACAGCCTGCGTGAGCTCGGCACGATCATGGGCTCGGGCGGGATGGTGGTGATGGATGACACCACCGACATGGTGGATCTGGCCGCCTTCTTCATGGCCTTCTGCCGAGAAGAGTCCTGCGGCAAATGCATCCCCTGCCGCTGCGGCACGGTCCAGCTGGAGATCCTGCTGCGCAAGCTGCTGGCGGGCCAAGGGACAGGCTCCGACCTAAGCCAGTTGGAGAGCCTCTGCCACACCGTCAAAGAGGCCAGTTTGTGTGGATTGGGCCAAAACGCACCCAATCCAGTGCTGAGCAGCCTGCGTCATTACCGGGGCGACTTTCTCGCCTTGCTGCAGAGGGACCGGCGCCCATGAGCATCGTCACCCTGCGCATTGACGACCGCGATGTAGCGGTCTCATCCGGAACGACTCTCTTGGCGGCCATCCGCTCCGAGGGCCTCTCCGTTCCCACCCTTTGCGATCTCAAGGGGGTGTCACCGGTGGCGGCCTGCCGTCTCTGCCTGGTGGCACTGGAAGGAACAGAGAAGCTGCAGGCCGCTTGTGTCACCAGCGTGCAGGAGGGGATGAGGGTCAAGACCAACACCCCGCAATTGGAGGAGATCCGACGTTCGGTGATCGAAATGCTGTTCACCGAGGGGAACCATGTCTGTGCGATCTGTGTCGCCAATGGGGATTGTGAACTTCAGGACCTGGCGGTGCAGGTGGGCATGGATCACAGCCGCCTCCCCTATCGATTTCCAGAGCGGTCAGTGGATCTTTCCCACGCGCGATTTGGCTTGGATCACAACCGCTGCATTCTCTGCACCCGTTGCGTTCGGGTCTGCGATGAAGTGGAGGGCGCCCACGTCTGGGATGTGGGCTGGCGGGGCGAGCAGTGCCAGATCATCTCCGGCCTGGCTGAGGCCTGGGGGGAGGTCCAGGCCTGCACCGATTGCGGCAAGTGCGTGGAGGTCTGCCCCACCGGTGCCCTCTTCCACAAGGGGGACAACAGCGCAGAAAAGCACGGTCATCCAGAGCGGCTCCAGGCCCTGGTCGAGGCACGCACCCATCAGCACTGGCAGCCATGAGCACCTCCTCCCCCCGCAAGCGTCTGGCCACGGTTTGGTTGGCGGGTTGTTCGGGCTGCCATATGTCGTTTCTCGATCTTGATGAATGGCTCCTGGAGCTCACCGAGCAAGCCGACATCGTCTACAGCCCGGTGGGATCGGACCAGAAGCTCTATCCCAAAAATGTCGACATCGCCCTCGTGGAGGGAGGGGTCGCCAACGAGGACAACCTGGAACTGCTGCTGCAGGTGAGGGCCAACTCACAAATCCTGGTGAGCTTTGGCGATTGCGCCATCACGGCCAACGTCCCAGGGATGCGCAACATGCTCCAGGGCGCCGATCCCGTGCTCCGGCGCGGCTACCTGGATCTAGCCGACAGCAGCGCCCAACGCCCCCATGCACCAGGTCTCATCCCTGAGCTCCTCGATCGGGTCCTGCCAGTCCATGAGTTGGTCGCCGTGGAGATGTTCCTGCCGGGATGTCCGCCCAGTGCGACGCAGATCCGATCAGCGCTAGAGGCACTGCTGCAGGATCAGCGGCCTCCGCTCCAGGCCAACCGGGAGATCCGTTTTGGCTGAAGCGAGCCAGCAACGGCGCCGGATTCAGATCGATCCAGTGACCCGAATCGAAGGTCACGCCAAGATCTCGATCCAGCTCGATGCCTCGGGGGCGGTGGAGACGGCCCGCTTCCACGTCACTGAATACCGCGGTTTTGAGACGTTCTGCGAGGGCAGACCCTTCACCGAGATGGCCGCCATCACGGCCCGGATCTGCGGGATCTGTCCGGTCAGTCATCTGCTGACCGCAGCCAAAACCGGAGACAAGATCCTCGGGGTCTCGATCCCCCCTACGGCGGAGAAGCTGCGCCGCCTCATGAACTTGGCGCAGATCACCCAATCGCACGCCCTGTCCTTCTTTCACCTCAGCAGTCCCGATTTCCTCTTGGGCTGGAACAGTGATCCGGCACGACGCAACATCTTTGGTCTGATCGCGGCGAACCCTGATCTGGCCCGCAGTGGAATCCGCCTACGTCAATTCGGCCAGGGCGTCATCGAGGCCTTGGGGGGCGCAAAATCCATGCCGCCTGGGCCGTCCCGGGGGGAGTACGCAGCCCGTTAGCGATCGAGACCCGCGACCAAATCCGAGCCGGACTGCCCGAGGCCTTCGCCGTTGTCGAGCAGGGGCTGAGGGTGTTCAAAGAGTTGCTCGATCGACAACTGCGTGAAGAACTCGAGGTCTTTGGCCACTTTCCCTCGCTCTTTGTGGGGTTGATCGGCCATGGCGATCGCTGGGAGCACACCAGTGGATCCCTCTGCCAGGGCATCCGGGTCATCGATAGCCAAGGTGGAGTGCTTGCCGATGGCTTGCGGGAAGACGACTACGCCTCCTTCATCGCCGAAGCGGTGGAGCCTTGGAGCTACCTCAAATTCCCCTACTACCGGCCCTTAGGCCTGGAGGCCGGGAGTTATCGCGTCGGCCCCCTGGCCCGGCTGAACCTCTGCACGCGGATTGGCACGGAACGGGCCGATCGCGAGTTGCTGGAGTTCCGCCAACGGGGGGGGCGCGTGGTGACGGCCTCGTTCCTCTATCACCTGGCCCGCTTGGTGGAGATCCTGGCCTGCCTTGAGCAGATGGAGCAGCTGCTGGATGATCCCGAGCTGTGCTCCCCCCACGTGCGCGCCCGAGCAGAGGTCAACTGCCTGGAGGCCGTGGGCGTGAGTGAGGCACCCCGCGGCACCCTGCTGCACCACTACCGGGTGGATGCCAATGGGCTGATTGAGAAGGTGAATCTGATCATTGCCACCGGCCAGAACAACGGGGCTATGAATCGCACGGTGACCCAGATCGCCAGGCATTACCTCACCCCAACGCAGACCCAGGCGACCCAGCTCAACGAGGCACTGCTCAACCGCATCGAAGCGGGGATTCGTTGCTTCGATCCGTGCCTGTCCTGCAGCACACATGCCGCAGGAGCCATGCCCCTGCAGGTGCAGCTGTTGAGTGCAGAGGGAGATCTACTCCAGGAGCTGAAACGCGAATGAGCACTGCGCTGAAGCCCCTTGTGATTGGCATCGGCAACCTGCAGAGGGGTGATGACAGCGCGGGCTATCGCATCGCTGCTGCCCTGCAGGACGAGTTAGCGGTGCCCTGCCGAGTGATTGCGAGCCACCAGCTCATGCCGGAGTTTGCGGAGCCGATTGCCACCGCAAGTCGGGTGTTGTTCATCGATTCCACCATCGATCCGGCGCGATGTTCGCGCTGGTCCTCTCCCCAACTCGAGCCCCTGGGGTGCCTCCCCCTGACGAAGACGTCCTTGAGCCATCAGGGCACCCCCCAGGATCTCTTGGCCCTGGCTGAGGCCTTGTACAGCTCGCGACCACCGGCCTGGCAGCTGCTGATCCCCTCCCTGCATTGGGAGCATGGAATGGAACTCTCCCCCTTGACCTCAACAGCGGCGGCCATGGCCGTGCCCCTGGTCCGCGCCTGGGGATCAGGTCATGCATGAGTTAGCGCTGATCGATGAGCTCTGCCGCATCGCCCAACAGGCGGCCAAAGATCAGGGAGCCAGCACGATCCATTCGCTCCTGTTGCGAATCGGCAACCTCTCCGGCGTGGATGCGGAAGCCTTGCGTCAGGCCTTTGCAGTGGTGGCGACAGCCCCCCCCTGGAGCAGCACTCGGCTTGAGCTGGAGGTGGTGAGAACCCGCTGTTTCTGCGCTCACTGCCGCCAGGCCTTTCGGCCCACGGATCTGATTCATCAGTGCAGCCGCTGCGGTGCGCTCTCCAGCGACGTTCTCGAGGGCCGCGAACTTGAACTGGTTTCGATGGAGGTCTCCTGATGTGTGGCCAGTGCGGCTGTGAGCAGGGCGCTCCATTCACACCAGAGCCAACGCGGATCGTTCTCCAACGCAACCTGCTGGAGCGCAATGAGCAGCAGGCCTTGCACAACCGCATCCACTTCGAGCAACACGGTTTGCTCGCGGTGAATCTGGTCTCCGCACCGGGGTCAGGGAAGACCGCCCTGCTCGAGCAGCTGGCGCGCCAGTGGCCGCGACCACCCATCGGGGTGATCGTTGGCGATTTGGCCACCGATAACGACGCCCAGCGTCTGAAGAGTGCAGGGGCACGCTCTGTGCAGATCCAGACAGGCGATCTCTGCCATCTGGAGGCTGATCTGGTGGCTCGCGCCTTTGATCAGCTGGAGACCAGGGGGATGGATCTCTTGATGATCGAGAACGTCGGCAATCTCGTCTGCCCCACGGCTTTTGCGTTGGGGGAACACCTGCGTATCGCCTTGATCTCGGTCACCGAGGGTGAGGACAAACCCCTGAAATACCCGGCCCTATTCAAAAGTGTCGATGCAGTGCTGATCAACAAGATCGACCTGGAGGAGGTGGTGGGCTTTGATCGCCGCGCCGCCCTCGCCAATCTCAGGGACACGGCTCCCCAGGCAGAGGTCTTTGCCATCTCTGCTCGATCGGGAGCCGGGGTAGAGGCTGTCATGGCCTGGCTGCAGGATGAGCAGCGGAACTGAGTGGGCGCTGCAGCTGCAGCTCAGTGGGCAGGTGCAGGGCATTGGGTTTCGCCCGGCCATCCATCGCAGGGCCACACGACTGGGGCTGGGTGGCTGGGTCGCCAACAACACAAGCGGCGTGATCCTGGAGCTGCATGGCTCGAGGCCTCAACTCGAGGTGTTTCTCAAACAACTGCTGAGGGATCCCCCAACACACAGTCGGATGGACCAGGTGCAGGCGGGTTGGCGTCAGATCCCCTGCGGCAAGCGACCGTTCCGGATTGTGCCCTCCCAGCCTTCACCGGGTTCCTCGGCACTGATCGCACCAGATCTGGCCCTCTGCAGGGCATGCCTGGCCGAGCTTCTGGATCCGAGCAACCGACGCTTCGGCTATCCCTTCATCAGTTGCGCCCAGTGCGGACCGCGCTACAGCCTCCTGCAGACGTTGCCGTTTGAGCGGGACAACACCAGCTTCTCCGCCTTCCCGCCGTGCGCCACCTGCGCTGCGGAATACGCCAATCCCGAGGACCGCCGCTTTCATGCTCAGACGATTAGCTGCCCGGCCTGCGGACCAAGCCTGAGCTGGAACCAAAGGATTGCGGACTACGGGGAAGGCCTGCAGGCCGCGACGCAGCTACTGCGAGCAGGCGGCATCCTCGCCCTGCAGGGGGTCGGGGGCTTTCAACTCCTGGCTGATCCAACCCACGGCCAAGCGTTGGCAAGGCTGCGGAGCAGAAAGGGGCGGCCTGAAAAACCCCTGGCCCTACTGAGCAGCAGAGCAGCGCTCGAGGAGATCTGCCGACCATCAGAGCCTGAACTGGAGCTCTGGCAGTCCCCTCTCGCCCCAATCGTGCTGATGCGCCGTAGCCCTGATGCTGGTGTGGATGCACGGGTGGCGGGATCGAGTCCCTGGTTGGGGGTGATGCGCCCGGCCAGTGGCTTGCAACAGCTCTTGCTCGAGCACGTTGGTTCCCCCTTGGTCTGCACCAGCGCCAATCGTTCCGGGGAGCCGATTGCGGCCGATGTCAACGCCGATGAGGCCTTGCTCGCCTCCCTGGCGGATGGTGTGCTGAGTCATGGATTGCGCATCGTCAACCGCATCGACGACAGCGTGATGCGCTGGGCCGCTGGTGCCCCCCTAGTGCTGCGGCTCGGGCGTGGTCTCGCGCCCCTCGCCCTTCCAACCCAAGCCCAGCCATGCTCCGCTCCGGTGCAACTGGCCGTGGGTGCACAAGTCAAAGGTGCTTTTGCGCTACAGCTGAAGACGCATCGGGTGTTGAGCCCCGATCTTGGTGATCTCTCCACTCGCTGCGGTGCCGAGCATTTCGAGAGCACTAGCCGCACCTGGATGCGGCGCCACGCCGTCACTCCAAGGTGGATTGTGAGTGATCGCCACCGGAGCTACAGCTCCAGTGCCTACGCCGAACACCTCAGCCAGTCCCTTCCAGCGAGGCGACTGCAGGTGCAGCATCACCAGGCCCATCTGCTGGCGGTGATGGTCGAACACGGCCTGAGCGGAGCGCAATGCGGACTGGCCTGGGATGGATCTGGACTCGGAGATGACGGCACGATCTGGGGCGGGGAAGCCCTGGAGCTTGAAGGCGACGGCTACCGGCGGGTCGCCACCCTTCGCTCATTCCCATTGCCAGGAGGAGAGCGCGCCCTACGGGAACCCCGACGGGCGGCCCTGGGGATACTGCTGGAGGCCTATGGACCCAACTGGCGATCCAGGCTGCAGCCACTGGAGACGCCCTGGTGGTCCGCGTTCCCTGAGGCGGATCGTGCGCTACTGGAACAGAGCCTGGTCTGCGGGGTGAATCGCCATCGCTGCTCCAGCATGGGGCGGCTGTTTGATGGCTTCGCGGCCTTGCTTGGGGTGCAGCAAACCTGCAGCTTCGAGGCCCAGGCGGCGATGGCACTCGAGGGGTTGGCGACCCAGGCACTGGAGAGGGGAGAGGCCTCGCCGACTTACCCCCTGCCGCTGGAGTGGTCTGCCGCTGAAGGGATCTGGGTGTGGAACTGGGCGCCACTGCTCGAGGCCGTTCTGAATGGCTTGGGGGAGAACATCTCCCCGGCCGCGCTCTCACTGGCGTTTCACCAAAGCCTGGCCCAGGCGGTCGTGAACCTGGCGCAGTCCCAGGGCGTTGATCAACTGCTTCTGGCGGGGGGCTGCTTCCAGAACAAGTTGCTCTTGGAACGTTGCGTTCTGGGGCTGCAACAGGTCGGTGTCCGAGCGATTTGGTGTCAGCAACTGCCCTGCAATGACGCCAGCCTCCCGATCGGTCAGCTGCTGGCTGTGCCGCAGATCTGAGGCAGCGGCCAACGGGCGCCAAAACCCCGCATAGAACGAGCTGAACGCCACTAGGAAGGCATGTGCCTGGCCGTCGCTGGTGAGTTAGTCAGCAGCAATCACCACCCCGACCCCCTCTGGCGTGTGGGGGATGTTTCCTTTGCAGGGGTCCTGCGCCAGGTCAGCCTGGCCTGCGTCCCGACGGCTCAGATCGGGGACCAGCTGCTGGTGCATGTCGGGGTGGCTCTGAAGGTGATGGAGCCGGAGCGATGACGCTGCAGCTGGGCAGATGAGTGAATGCGTCGCTTTGCTCGAGCAAATACGGGGCTGCTGCAGCCAGCGCTGGACAGTGATGGAGGTCTGCGGCGGTCAGACCCATGCCCTACTGCGCCATGGGCTGGATCGGCTGCTGGAAGACTCGATCGACCTGATCCACGGGCCTGGCTGCCCGGTCTGTGTGACAGACAGCGAACGCATTGATCAGGCCATTGCTTTGGTCAAAAAGCCTGAGGTCACGCTCTGCTCCTACGGCGACATGCTTCGAGTGCCTGGTAGCGATGGGAGCAATCTGCTGGGGTGCCGATCGGAAGGTGCCGATGTACGTGTGATCTACTCCCCCCTTGATGTGCTGGAGATCGCAAGGCGGGAAACGGATCGTCAGGTGGTGTTTCTGGCGGTGGGCTTTGAGACCACGGCCCCCGCGACGGGCCTACTGGTTCAACAGGCCCATCAGCAGAGGCTCACGAATCTTCGACTGTTGATGGCCCATGTCCGGGTTGCGCCAGCACTGGATCAATTGCTCGGGGACCCGGCCTGCACTGTGCAGGGCTTACTGGCTGCTGGGCACGTCTGTGCGGTCATGGGAGAGGCTGAGTACGTGGATCTGGCGGCGCAGCACAGACGCCCGATCGTGATGACTGGGTTCAGCCCGGAGGCATTGCTACGAGGGATTTTGTGCTGCATCAAGCAGCTGGAGGAAGGACGCCATGACCTCAGGAATGCCTACGAGGCGGTCGTCGATCAGGGGGGGAACAGGGACGCTCGCCGGTTGATTGAGACCGTCTTTGAACCCGTCGACAGGGTGTGGCGAGGTCTCGGGGTCATCGGCAAAGGCGGATATCGGTTGCGTGACCCTTATTCAGCTCTGGCGATGGAGCCGGAGGAGCTGGACGGACAGCCCTACGGCAATGGGCAATGCCCAAGTGGTCAGGTTCTCAGGGGCTTGATGCGGCCAGGCGAGTGTCCAAGCTTTGGAGACGCCTGCACTCCCGCTCACCCATTGGGGGCACCGATGGTCTCAAGCGAGGGGGCCTGTGCCGCCTATTTCAGGTTTCATCACTGAGCGATGCAGCCACCCGACGGAAGAATCCAGATGGGGCATGGGGGTGGCGGCCGCCTAATGCGGGAGCTGATCACCGAGTTGGTGGTGCCAAAGCTCGGCCACCAGAAGAACGTGCTGCATGATGCGGCACTCCTCTACACACCCGGCCCGCAACTGGCGTTCAGCACAGACTCCTATGTGGTGAGGCCCTTGTTCTTCCCCGGGGGAGACATCGGACGACTGGCGGTCTATGGAAGCGTGAACGACCTGGCCATGGCGGGGGCAAGACCACTCGCCCTGAGCCTGTCGCTGATCATCGAGGAGGGTCTTGAAGTCGACTGTCTGGCTCGGGTGATCGATTCAGTGGGCGAGGCCTGCCGAGGCATCGGCGTGGAGGTGATCACCGGGGACACAAAGGTGGTGGAACGGGGAAAGGGTGATGGGTTGTTCATCAACAGCACAGCCATTGGAGTGGTGGAACACCCGCTGAACATCAGTCCAAGCGCCATCAGGCCAGGTGATGCCGTCATCGTCAGTGGCGACCTTGGGCGCCACGGATTAGCCGTGCTGTCGGCGCGCGCTGAATTGGGTTTGAGGAGCCCAATCGAGAGTGATCTGGCCTGCCTGCTGGAGCCGGTGATGGAGCTACTGGCAGCCGGAGTGGAGCTGCACTGCCTTCGTGATCTGACGAGGGGGGGCTTGGCGAGTGCAAGCGATGAGATCGCAAGAAGTGGTCAGTGCACCCTGCAGCTCGAGCAGCAGCGCATTCCAGTGCATCCAAGCGTGAACGCGGCCTGCGAGGTCCTTGGGCTCGATCCAATAGCAATGGCGAACGAGGGTCGGATGCTGGTGATCTGCCCTGCCGAGCAGGTGGGTCTTGCCTTGACGGTGCTTCAGCGATATGAACCAGAAGCAGCAAGGGTTGGCACGGTTGGAAAGAGATGGGCCGATGGATCATCTCTAGACGTGCGCTATCCGGTCAGCTTGATCAGCGAGCTGGGGGTGAATTGCCCAGTGGTTCTCGCTGAAGGGGAGCAGATACCGAGAATCTGTTGACCGCAAAGGAACGTGACACGGAGGCAGATGCAATGCAGATGTGATCAAAAACGAAAAGAGCAAAGAATCAAAGTCACACTTGAGTGATGCTTGAAGGACCTCGTGGACAGACCGATCACAGTGCAGCTCAACAAACAGGAAGCGCGACTACTCTTCAACACAATCCAGGCGAGATCACGTTATCGGCCGATAAAGCACCCCTACGGCCGGGTGGTATGGCAACCGTGGATGGGGGTGCTGCTAAAGAAACTCAGCCAGGCATTGGCCGAGGAAGGAGTCGTAGACGCAGCGTAGAAAGAAGCGTGGTGCCAACCAACATCAAAGAAGAAGTGAAAAGCTGACCACAAGCGAGCAGAAGGTAACGCTCAACGCCGCAATGATGCCGCGATTCCGGAAGGAAATAGGCGAGGAGGGAAACACGGGCTAGGACAGAAGAGAAGAGACAGGGTTGCAATGCTTGATCCTAAGGAGATTCACAGGACACCGAATGGAGGCACCATTGAATCGATTGGAAACGGCAATTATCGTGTGTGCGACAAGGATCTCAATTGCGCCATAATCGAAGGACTCTGGAAAGCACACAAAGCAATGAGGCAGAAGGAAGACAACAGGACACATCAACGCTTCTGCCGGCCGCATCTAAGCGCTAACCGAAAAACTGAAACGCGAAGAACGGGTCGACACAGAAACGGGAGATCCAATCACGCGAGAAGGAAGTAAAGCGATCGAGGCAACTGGCCAGCGGCGAGAAGTGGAACCAAGAGACAGCAGAACGAGTGCAAGACTGCCCAGGCTGGGCCAGGCAACAGCACGTCCGATGGCCAAGAAGACGAAGGCGGAGCAAATCAGATTCGATGGCGCGGGAGATCTGACACAGGGCAGGAGAAAGAGGGTGGTCAATGACTAGAAGGAAGTCGAGAGAGGATCGCTCATGTACAGAACGAACCTGTGCGACTACCACCATCACGTCACAAAGACAGGCCATAGCATTCACCACCGCGGCTACATAGAGTCCTTCCTAGTCAAGACAAACGGGCAACAAGGAAGCAGTGTCGACTTGAAATGGAGAAGGTCAAAGACGGCCCCGATGGGCCTCAATGACGAAAACCACAGAGCCCGTGGAACACAAACAGAGGCGCTCCAAACAGGGCATCCAGGAAGACGCTGATCACCAAGAACCGTTGCAGTGCAGTGGAACTCAAGGAAAGGCAGTGACGTCAGGGGAGCCTGCCGTGGCGGCAGGTCCCGCGGTGATGCAGATTGGATGTAGACTCACCCAAGGGATGCCATGTCTGCGGCAGGGCTACGGGGAACAGCTAAAAACAGCTGGGGAATAACAGGGGTTCTTCTTGGCACATCGGTACTGGTACACACCCAGGTCGACAGCCGTTACTTGAGTGACTTCGCTCTGCGATCACCGCCATGGGCGTTCTTGGTAGCAGTTGCAGGGATATTGGTGCTGAACCATTGGCAGGAAAGCCTTCTCCTGATTGCGTCCATGGGCATGCAGGGATCGTTCCTGATCACCCAGGAAATCGAACTAACGCAAAACGAATGGACTCTGTTGGTCCTGCGCCGGCTTGTATTGATAGCGGTGTGCATCTGGGCTGCATATTTGAGAAGCCAACTGGAGCAGAAGCACTCCGAGCAGGTGAAGCAGCAAGGCCGCCTGCAATCAAAGCTGGAGCAAAGCCTGAGAGCCTCAATACTTGCTCATGAAATACGGCAACCGCTGAGTCACGTAATTATTGAGTGCAAATTACTGTGCTTCCGCACAGCACAGAAATCTGATCTAACAACAAAAGTCAGAACAGAGATCAGACAAATCCAGCAAAGCGCCGAGGAGATCGATCAGCTGGTGCGAACAGTCACACGCCTATTGCGAGAGGACAAGAATAGTTTCGAAACAGTCGACGTAACAAGTTTGGTTGAAAACCGCTTAAAAAGGTGGAAGCACAAAGAAGAGAATACCAAGATCGATATTGAGTTCAAACGCAGCACGAACCATCAATGTGTACACGGGGACAAGGATCAGCTCCTAATAGCGGTCGATAATCTACTGAAGAATGCAAGCGATGCCGCCAATAAGAACTACAGACGAAAACGTAGGATTCAAGTCTCGGTTACTCGAAAGAGAGGCAATGTCCTGTTGCAGGTCGCCGATAGCGGGAAGGGACTGCCAAGCAAGAGAAGTCAGGAACTACTCCTTGAGAGCAAGGGCGAGAGTGGGATGGGCGTTGGAATTTTGTGTGTAGAGACAATTGCTTTAGGGCACAGCGGGGAGCTCATCCTGGGCAGCTCCAAACAACTTGGCGGTGCACAGATATGCCTGAGTCTTCCAG